>CAYNGF010000026.1:0-37544 GCA_964396515.1 uncultured Paludibacter sp. | reverse complement strand
AGCTGCCGTTTTTTAAAATCCCCGATTACAGAAATGTAGTCGGGGTTTTTTTATTGGATTGGAACGACGGAATTCCGCCTTCATCAAAGAAGGATCTACATATTTCACCTTCTTAAATCAAGTTTGTTGTTTCCTTATAACAGGAGGTTTGAGTTTTTAATCGCTTAAATTTTTTCTTTTTATTGATGAAGAGCCTGAATTCAGTTAGCCTGATTTTGGTTACCTCACAAATACAAATTTATTCTCTGTTGACATTTGTGGGTTGTACCAGTAACCTTCGTCCCCAAAACCTTTTAAATCTTCTGTAGATTCGATTCGGTTACGGATAACATAGCTTGCCATCATACCGCGTGCTTTTTTTGTGTAAATTACGATCGGGCGATATGCATCGTTTTTATATTCCAAGAATTCAACATCTATAACGTTTATATTTAGGCTTTTAAGATCGAGGGTTTTGAAGTATTCTGATGATGCAAGGTTCAAAATAATTTCAGGTTTTCCGGAATTTTTCAGATCATTGATAATTGATTTTGTAACTTTATCTTTCCAAAATGCATACAAGTCCTTTCCCGATGGATTTGGTAGTTTGGTGCTTACCTCGATGCGGTAAGGTTGTATCAGGTCGAGTGGACGCAGAATTCCGTAAAGACCAGAGAGAATTCGTAAATGGGTTTGTGAATATTCAAAGTCTTTGTCGGTAAATTCTTTTGCATTTAAACCGCGAAAAGCTTCGCCATCGTAAACCAAAACAGCTTGCTTGGCATTTTCAGGCGTAAAGGGTAAATGCCAGTTGAAATATCGATCGATGTTCATTTGAGTCAGGCTCGCGTTGATGGACAATAATTTGCTAAGTTCAGTTGGTTTGAGTTGTCGGATTATTTCAACGATTTGCTCTGCCTCATTCATAAATAAAGGCAGTGAAAATTTTTCAGTAATATTCTGTTTATTAAAATTTTGTATTTTTGTCGGAGAAAGAATTGTAATCATAGAAAAATTTTGGTATAAAAAATCAAAATAGTATTTTCCCCCAACGGGCATTGCTTAGATAAAATCCTGCTGTGATGGAGAAATAACTGTTTGATGTGGTTGAAACAGGATTTTTAGTAATGTCGTACAAATCGGAACGAGGTATGAAATTGTATTCGGCACCAATCCGAAACCATCCAACTTCAACTCCCGCACGAAGTAATGCTCCCGGTTTCAAGTCTTTTGAAAAATTGAGTAAATTCGAATAATCAGGTTTCTCGTTGATTTCGAGTTTGACATTGGAAATGCGGTAAATTCCAAATCCGCTTCCAACAAAAGGCGCCCAAATTCCGCTTCCGAAATTAAAATAATAATCGGAATGAATTAGATAAGAATTTATAACCGAAACCGTAATACTTCCGATAAGTTCATTTTTATCAGCACTGATGTTTCTTGAACTAAACATGCTCCCTATTTTTATTCCGGCATTGAAATTATCAAGAATATTATATCTTATGTCGAGATTGGCGCCTGCTCCAATACCTCCTGTAGGTGTTGCTATATCAATATTCCCACCACCTCTGAAAGTGTTTTGTTTTTGTGCATTAACAATTTGGAAAATTATCAGTAATAAAAATATTATTGTCTTAATTTTCATCGTCTTAGTTATTATTTTTCATTCTTATTGCTTTTCTTTTTTCCATTTACCACCTCCAATATAAATGCCGGCGGTAATATTTAAAAATTTGTTGTCGGAATTGTTTCCTGTAGGTGCAAGCTCAATATTATATAAGATGGAAGGTCGAATAATGTAATATTCTGCGCTAATGCGAATTTTTCCCAACTCGAATCCTGTTCTGACAATTCCACCGAATGTTTTAGCAACAGGAACATTTTTCCATGCGATAGTATTCTGTGATTCTTCGTCAACATAAACATTCAGATTGTTGAACATACCAATTCCCCCGCCAATAAACGGAGCAAAACTGCTATTCTCATTGTAGAAGTAATAATCGCCAGTTAACAAAATGTTCGAAACAACACCGGTAGTTACATAATTTTGGGTGTAGTCCTTCAAAATCATTCCAATGCCATATTTTACTCCGGCATTGAAATTATTTAAAATATTGTATCTCAAATCAATATTACCGGTAAAACCTCCACCATTCATTACCAGACCAATACCTGCATCAGCTCCAAGACGTATTTTGCCTTTCTCCTGGGCATAAAGGTTAAAAAAAAGAAGGGATAATGAGATACCAAGAATCAGTTTTTTCATTTTTATGCTTTTCATGTGTTCAGGTTGCAAAGATATGAAATATTAACGTCGAAAATCATAAATATATCCAAAACAAAAAAGGATTCTTTTAAGAACCCTTTTTCAATTTTTTCTATTACAATCCTTTTTCAAGTTGAAGTGTTTTGGTTGGTTGATCGCATACTTCTGAAGGCCCGAAATACTGAATCGGTCCCGGGTATATATAGCTTTGTTTTTCGTCAGCCCATGAAGTACGGTTTGCTTCAAAATAGCGGAATGGTGCACCATCGAGTTTAACTAAAGCTTTTTGTATTACAGGTTTCATTTTTCCGTGACGACGCTCCATATTCATCATCATAGTGATAGGCACACCACCGGCAATCCATTCATTTGCAGGTGCTGTAAGGTTGCGAACCGATGCCATATATCCGGTTTTACCTTCTGAGATTAGCACTGCAGCTGTATATCCGAGTGAATAAGTATAATCAGCGTCAAAATTTGAAGGGATAGCACAACGACCTTCATAACCAAAGAAGTGGCTGATGGACGAAAATTTACCTTTGTATTCGCCATGTGCCTTTAAGTATGCCAAACGTTTTGCAACCATTTCGATGAGTAATTTTTCCGTTTCGATAAGCGAAACCTGTACATTGCCGTGAGGGTCGCGGTCTAAAGTAAGCTGGCGGGCTATTCCTTTGGGTAAATCGCGGTAAACCTGACTACTTTCGGGCGACAATAAACCTTTCACATATTGGCGTTTTTCATCGTCTGTTTCCAGTGCATTGAAATCATCATTGTGTACGAGCAGGTCGTTCAGTTCTGAAATCAGTTTTTTCATAGCCGGAATAAACTCGATAAGACCTTCAGGAATTAAAATTGTTCCGAAATTCAATCCATGTTCAGCTCTATGAACTATTACTTTTACAATTTCTTCTACGATGTCGTTGAGCGTCATGTTTTTTGCTTCAACCTCCTCGGAGATGATAGTAATATTGGGTTGGCTAAGCAATGCACATTCAAGCGTAATATGTGATGCAGAGCGGCCCATCAAACGGATAAAGTGCCAGTATTTTTTAGCTGAATTAGCATCGCGTTGAATATTCCCGATAAGTTCTGAGTAAACTTTACAAGCTGTATCAAAACCGAAAGAAGTTTCAATCATATCGTTTTTGAGGTCACCATCAATCGTTTTCGGGCAACCGATAACCTGAATACCTGTATTTTTTTGTTTGTAATATTCCGCTAATACACATGCATTTGTATTAGAGTCATCACCACCAATAATAACAATTGCATTAATGCCAAGTTGTTTGCAAACCTCGGCTCCTTTTTCATATTGTTCAATTTCTTCGAGTTTTGTACGACCTGATCCAATAATATCGAAACCACCGGTGTTACGGTATTCATCCACAATTTCTTTGGTAATTTCCATATATTTATGGTCAACCAGACCGCTGGGCCCACCCAAAAAACCATATAATTTATTCTCCGGATTTAATTTTTTTAATCCATCGAAAAGTCCTGCAATCACATTGTGTCCACCGGGTGCTTGTCCTCCCGATAAAATTACACCTACACCAACAGCAGGATAAGTTTTTTGTTCGCCCGCTTCAAATGTAATCAATGGCATTCCATACGTGTTAGGGAATAATGCTTTAATATCTGCCTGATCGGCTACTGACTCAGTTGCAGCTCCTTCTTTCAGCCAAACATTTCCTCTAAGTGATGCAGGTAATTTAGGTTGATAGGCAGCTCGTGCAATTTGCAATGGACTTTTTGTCATCTGTTTCATTATGTATATTTTTATAATGGTTTGATATTCAAATGAATGATTTTCTAATAAATTGTTTGCAAAATTAATGAAAAAAATTGTGAATTCAAGAAATTGTTTTTACTTTATTATAAAGTTTAAAAATTAAGTCGATAAAATTAATTTTCAATTTCATTTTGATTATGAAATATCCTTTCGGTTCTTAAAATAATTAATGTCGAAATGTGAAATATTTCAAAATATTTCATTATCTTTGCACTCGATTTATAAACACTTCGCGTTGCGGGTAAATATCCTATTTTCACTGCTTTAGTAATAGCAGTCGCTTATCTGAGGGTACACGTAGAACAAACGATTTAAAACATCGCCGGATAACTACCCTGAACGTGTACAAAAACAAACAAAATGACATTCAAAGAATTAAATTTGAAGGACGACATATTGTCGGCCATCGAAGAACTTGGTTACGTGCAACCTACTGCCGTACAGGAAAAAACCATTCCATTTATGATGGAACAAAGTGCTGATCTTGTTGCACTTGCACAAACCGGAACCGGAAAAACAGCCGCTTTTGGTCTGCCCGTTTTAAATTTGATTGATGATTCGCGCAAACAAACACAAGCGCTTGTCCTTGCACCAACACGTGAACTTTGCATTCAGATTTCGAACGATTTGGTAAATTATTCGAAGTACATGCACAACCTTAAGGTTGTTCCTGTGTATGGCGGTGAAGATATTCGTAAACAACTGAAACAACTTGACATTACGCCACAGATTATTGTTGCTACGCCCGGGAGACTGATCGATTTACTTGAACGCGGGAAAATCAACCTTAATGCAATTGATTTTTTGGTACTTGACGAAGCAGACGAAATGCTGAACATGGGTTTCAAGGAAGACATAGAAACTATACTCGAAAAAACTCCTGAAACTCGTCGAACTATGCTTTTTTCGGCCACCATGCCAAAAGAGATTGCTGCGATTGCCCGTCAGTATATGAAAAATTTTGAGGAAATTACGATTGGTGTACGAAATTCAGGTGCTGAAAATGTGGAACATATTTATTATGTAGCACAGGCAAAACAGCGCTATTTAGTGCTAAAACGCATCGTTGATTTAAATCCGGATATATACGGAATAGTTTTTTGCCGTACGCGTCAGGAAACGAAAGAAGTAGCGGATCATTTAATGCACGATGGCTACAATGCCGACGCTTTGCATGGCGACTTATCGCAAGCGCAACGAGATACGGTTATGCAAAAATTTCGTATACGCAATATACAACTGCTTGTTGCAACCGATGTTGCTGCCCGTGGACTCGATGTAAATGACTTAACTCACGTAATTAATTACAATCTTCCTGACGATTCAGAAGTTTATACCCACCGAAGCGGTCGTACCGGAAGGGTAAACAAAAAAGGTGTTTCGGTTTCGATAATTCATTCCAAAGAAAAGTTCAAAATAAAAGACCTGGAACGGATGCTCCGTAAAAATTTTGAGCAGCAGCAAATACCAAACGGACTCGAAGTGTGTAAAAAGCAACTTTTTCACATGATTGACCGCATGCAGAATGTAGAAGTAAACGAGGAGCAAATAGCGCCATACATGAGTCAGATAATGAAACAACTTGAATATCTGTCAAAAGAAGAGGTACTTAAACGCTTTGTATCGCTTGAGTTTAATCGTTTTCTTGAGTATTACAAAGATGCTGAAGATTTGAATTATCACGAGAAAAGTGAACGAAAAGAGCGCAGTGAGCGTGGCGAAAGACGAGAACGAAGCGAACGAGGAGCAAAATCGGGAAAACGTATTCGTCTGAAAATGAATGTAGGCGACAGAGATGGTATGAATCCTAAGCGATTTTTAGGAATAATTAATCAAGTAACCAACGATAAATCAATCAGTATTGGCGCAATTGAAGTTACCAATAAATTTACATTTTTTGATGTATTTGCCGATCAGGTTGATAAAGTTATCGATGCTTTTTCCTCAGAACCTGATTTAAATGTATCGGAAGCCAAAGGAAGCAAAATAGCTGAGCCTTCAGGAAAATCAGAGTATCGACCGAGAGAAAACTCAGGGAGTGCCAACCGTAAGTTTTCGCAAGAAAGAAGAGAAAATAATATTGCTGTTGCCGAAAAACCTTGGCGTTCGTATAACAGAAACGAGGATAGACAAAGCCGTAGAAACGATGGTAGAGATACCGATAGAAGAAGACGAAGATATTAATAACAACTTTAAAAAACGAATAATTCATAATTGAGTAATTCGTTTTTTGTTTTTTTAAATTGCAAAGTTTATCAGTTTTGAATTAGCAAAAAAATAATTGTAACTTTGCAACCCGAAATACCGGAAGACAAAACAATGTATTTCGTTTTTGATGTTTCTGTTTTGAGCCTGCCCTGATTGATTAACAGGTTTGAATTAATATAAAATTTCGAAGCTTTTTTGCTGAAATTTTCTGATAACCGAAGACGCATGTCCGAAACAGAAATGTCTTTTTTTAATTCAAATAAGTTTTTAATCAATTAAAATTCAGCAGTTTTGAAAAAATTAATTCTTCTTTCCATTTTGCTTTCAGCGCTCACAATTCAAGCGCAAAACCTTCAGTTACATTACGATTTTGGAAACGGACGCAAGTATCTCACTTCAACGCTCGAAATGTTTAAACCCGATGATTGGGGAAATACATTCTTTTTTGTAGATTTCAATTATAATGCCAACGGACCGACTGAAGGTTATTGGGAAATAGCCCGTGAAATTAAAAAGTGGGATGCTCCTTTTGCAGTACACGTTGAATATAACGGTGGATTAAATGCACTTATTCCTTTGCAGTTTAACAATGCATACTTATTTGGTGGAGCTTATTCATGGAATTCAGCCGATTTTTCGAGAGGTTTTTCATTGCAGGCACTTTATAAATATATACAGGGAAATGTTTCGCCCAACAATTTTCAGCTAACCGGTGTTTGGTATCTCAATTTCCTCAACGATAAACTTTCATTTACCGGTTTTGCCGATTTTTGGCGTGAACGGCAGGATTTTATCGGGATAAAGTATATTTTTATGTCTGAACCTCAATTATGGTTTAATATAAATAAAACGTTTTCAGTAGGCAGCGAAGTAGAAATTGACTATAATTTTGCGGGGATGAAGGGATTGAACCTATTCCCTACTTTAGGTGTAAAATGGACAATAAAATAAATTTAAATTATCCTCGCAGAATAAAAATTAAATACCAAATGCAATGTTAGAGAAAATTTTTAAGTTAACAGAAAACAAAACCACACTACGAACCGAAATCATTGCAGGAATTACTACTTTCCTAACTATGGCGTATATTTTGGCTGTAAACCCGAATATTTTATCGGCTACAGGCATGGATTCAGGAGCATTGTTCACATCCACAGCCATTTCAGCCATATTTGCTACGCTTGTAATGGCATTTTGGGCGAAACTACCGTTTGCCTTAGCACCCGGTATGGGATTAAACGCTTTTTTCGCGTTTACAGTAGTTTTGGGAATGGGACACACTTGGCAGTTTGCAATTACTGCTGTTTTTATTGAGGGAATAATTTTCATTTTACTTACAATATTCAACATTCGTGAAGCGATAGTAAATGCCATTCCTGCAAACCTGAAAAAAGCAATAAGCGCAGGAATCGGACTTTTTATCGCGTTTATTGGTTTACAAAATTCAGGTATTGTTATTAAAAACGATGCCACACTTGTTCATCTTGGCGATATTACAAGTGGTTCTGCTTTGTTGGCATTTATCGGGCTGCTAATTACTTCAGCTTTAATTGTTCGTAAAGTTAAAGGCGATTTATTAATTGGCATAATTGTTACAGCCTTAATTGGAATACCGATGGGAATAACACAATTTAAAGGAATTGCAGGATTACCACCGAGTATTGAACCAATTTTCATGAAGTTCGAATTTTCGAAAATATTCACTTTCGATATGCTTCTGGTAGTTTTCACTTTTCTTTTTGTCGATATTTTTGATACACTCGGCACATTGGTTGGTGTTTCGGGAAAAGCGAACATGCTCGATAAAGATGGAAAAATACCAAACGCAAAAAAAGCGTTTATGGCCGATGCTTTGGGAACAACTGTAGGGGCAATACTCGGTACAAGTACAGTAACAACTTATGTTGAAAGTGCTGCTGGTGTTTCCGAAGGTGGACGTACCGGGTTAACGGCTTTTGTTACCGCGCTTTGTTTTATTGTTGCGCTCTTTTTTGCACCGATGTTTGTTGCTATTCCGGCTGCTGCTACAGCTCCTGCGCTTATTTTGGTGGGTTTGTTTATGTTATCGTCGGTGAAAGATATCGATTTATCGGATTTTTCCGAAGCAATTCCGGCTTTCATTTGTATAATAGCCATGCCATTTACCTATAGTATTGCCGAAGGTATCACACTCGGATTGCTTTCTTATGTGTTTATTCACGTTATTTCCGGAAAGTTCAATAAACTAACTCCGGCAATGTACATTCTGGCGGTACTGTTTATTTTGAAATATATATTTATCTGAAAAAGAAACTCAATAAATGGAAGAACCGGTTTTAAACGAAGCCAAAAAATCGTATTACGAGCCCATGCATACGGCCGAACACATTCTAAATCAGACTATGGTCAGAATGTTTGGTTGCAGCCGTTCGGTAAATGCGCATATCGAAAAAAAGAAAAGCAAATGTGATTATTTTTTATCAGAAGCGCCTTCTGAAAATGAAATTATCGAAATTGCTCGCAGAGTAAATGAAATTATTGATAGTAAGCTTCCCGTTTACGAAGAACTTGTCAGTCGTGAAGAAGCTGCTAAATATGTTGATTTGAGTAAACTTTCGTCCGAAGCCGGTGATTTACTAAGAATTATTCGTGTTGGCGATTACGATGCATGTGCGTGTATTGGTCAGCACGTTTCAAACACTTCCGAAATTGGCAAGTTTGAAATTATCAGCCACGATTTCGAAAATGGTCGGTGGCGGGTGAGGTTTAAATTGGTTTAGTTTTTTTCGCAGAGAACACTGAGAAAAAAGAGTTTTACAGAATTTTTATCTTCGTTTTTCTCAGTTATCTCTGTGGTAAATAGTTTTTTACCACAGAGATAACTGAGTTAAAATGAGTTTCTCAGAGTTTTTATATTTCGGATAATTTTTATTTCACTATCGGAGTTTTCTAAAACATTCCATCGCCGCCACCCATTCGTGGAATTCCTCCTCCGCCTTCTCGCATTCTGCCTCCTTCGCGCATTCCCGGTCCGAAACGTTCATCACGACGGAAATCGTTTTGGTTGGCACCTCCGGCAAAACGGTTAATACGATAGCTAAATGATAGAATAAAATATGTAGGCAAAGTATTGTAGCTGTTAAATTGTACATAATTATCGCCTACAGTCTGACGTATGTTCAAACGTTGACGAAGTAGATCGTTTGCACGTAATGAAAGTGTTCCTAATTTTTTGAAAACCAATTTATCAATAGAAGCATTTAAAAGTATTTCGCTCTGATCCATATTGATAGCATATCCTTTTCGGTCGGAGTAACTAATATCAGAACTTATAGTAAAGTCATAAGGTAATCGAAGAACGAGATTACCTCTCACTGACCAATCATAAGTTTCGGTAACCTCATTTTTCAGGTTGTTCAGTGAATTTGAGTAACCAATTCTACTTCTTACACCTAACTCAACCACATCATGTGTTAGTGTTACAGCTATTTCTTCCGAAGCACTGTAGTAGCGTGTACGGCTTAAGTCTCCTAAAAGTAAATGGTCGATATTAATATCTTCAATGTTTACATTCCGCGAAACATAACTGTAGTTGGTACGGTAACCAAGGTTTGAACTTGTGTTGAAATGCAAACGCTTTTGAATAATAGGAGTGTTAAACATAACATTACCATTCAAGTTCAAAGGTATTGCTTCTGAGTTTATAGTCTGGTTGTATTGTTTGAGTGTATTATCGTAAATTCGATTCGAAACCAAAGCATCTTTCGTGGCACTTGCATTCAGAAAAGTATTGAACGACGAGAATGTTTTATCATTGAATCTGCTGTACATCAACCTGAAATTATGCGAAAACGAAGGATTCAACCCCGGATTTCCCACTGTTTCCGACATCAGGTCTGAATTATTCTTAACAGGTTGCATTTGGTCGATAGAAGGTTGCTCGGTCCGTCCGCGGTAATCGATGCGGGCATATTCCTTTTTGCCGAAATTGTACTGAAATCTGCCTGTAGGGGCAAAGTTGAATACGCTATAAGTTGTATCACGTACAAAACCATTGCCATAAATTCTAAGATTTTTAGTTTGCGAAGGTTCTGCGTTCAATCCGAGCATAATGTTATAATTTTGTTCGGTGTAACGGTAATTCAGTTCAAGCGATTCGCTTAAAAATCTGTTTTCAAAGTTGTTACTGTATTCTTCGTTCAGTGTTGTGTAGTTATCTCTGCGTTCCGAAAAATCACTTCCGGCATCGCGAAAATATTGATTTTTTACCGAAGTTGTATTGTTGTTATTGATAGATAATGCAGTTTCGAGCATGTTTTTATTATTCCAAAGTGGTTCTACAAACGACATGCGTAAACTGTTATTAAATCTGTTCGAAGTATTTTCAGTAAACTGATCGAGTAGTGTTGTGTTAGTTTTTGTATATTTTTCTGAATTATTAAAACTTTCGCTGCTATTTTCTGAAAAGTTTGTTCTTAAGTTTGCGGTAAAACTTCTTCCGCGTTTCGAAATAAATTTTCGATTATAAATTACACTTAATCCACCTGAAATTGAATTGTTGGTTCCATCATTTTTTGAATTTCCCCAACTTGTGGAATCACCTGCAGTTTTGTAGGAATAATCTCTACTGGTTTCTGAAATTCCGGAAGTGTAATTCATATTTGGTTGAAAAATTATTGTGTTTAAACTGTCAATTTTCCATTCTACTTCGAGCCTTAAATTAGCCGACCATCTATCATTTATCGAAGTATATTCGGATAAATCGTTGTAGGTAGTTTCTTTTAAATAACTTGTACGGTTACTTTCGTTGTAACTTACATTGTTTGAGTGATTTATGCTGGCATCGCCACCAATCTTTAATTTGTCGCTAAGAATAGTATTGTTATTTATACCAAAGTTTTGCGAAGTAGTAATTCCGGCATTTGCACCTCCACCCCATGATCCTCTTCCACGACTTGCTCTTGTGGTGTTTATATTATTTCCACCAAAATTTATGGAGTTTTGCATATTACCATTCATAATATTCAATGAGCCATTTCCATCGTACCGAAAATCGTTATTTACATCAACTCCGGCACCTGCATTAATGTTCCCAAATGTTCCTCTGCGTCGGTTTGCTTTGGTGGTTAGGTTAATGATACGTTCGGTTTCATTATCTTCAAAACCTGTAAGTTGTGCCATTTCCGATTTTTGTTCCACAACTTGTATTTTTTCAATCATATCAGCGGGAAGATTTTTTGTAGCTTGTTCAATATCGCCATCGAAAAACTTTTTCCCATCAACTCTGATTTTTTTAATGTCTTGCCCGTGAACGGTAATTTTCCCTTCAGCGCTTATTTCTACACCGGGAAGTTTTTTAAGCAAATCTTCAACTACGGCGTTCTCAGGTGTTTTAAAAGCTGTTGCATTATATTCAAGCGTATCGCCTTTTACCACCATTTGAGCAGCAGTACCTTTTACCTCGATTTCGTTGAGTGCTTTTACATTTTCTGTAAGCTGAATATTTTTAAGGATAATATCCTTATTTTCCATTTTTATTGTTTGTCGGTAATCATTATAACCTACAGTGCTCACAATCAGAATATAATTTCCGGGTTTTATTTTGGTTAAAGTAAAGCCACCTTTAACATCGGTTTGTGCTCCTTGTACAAGCGTTGAATCAGTTGATTTTAGTAAGCGGACTGTTGCCATTTCAAGTGCCAAACCATTCTTTGCATCATAAACTGTGGATTGAATACTTCTTTGTGAAAACGATAAAATACTGATAGTAAGAAATGTAGTTAAGATAAGAAATTTCTTCATCGGATGGACTGCTTAAAATATTCGAAAATGTAATTTTTTAAAATGGGTAATTAAACAATATGTAATTAACATACTGACGATATCGGGAGCAATAAGTTTAATTTATTAGCAAAGAAATTTTATTTTTTGGTTTTTTTAATAGAATCACATACTAAAATTACATTATGTTTGAGATTGTTTTTTTTTAATGCAGTAAAATAGGTGCTAATAAAAAATTTACAAGATTATTTTTTAGATCAATGAATCTTAAGATTTTGTCTGAGGTGATTATAATGTGTTATTTTGATTGAAAATTGCCTTATCTTTGTGCATTCAAATAATAAAAAAATGACTTTTAAAGAACTACCACTCTGCGATGAAGTATTACAAGGGCTTGATGCCATGAATTTTGTAGAAGCAACTCCAGTACAGGAGCAAACCATCCCTGTAATTTTAGCAAAAAAAGATGTAATTGCCTGTGCTCAAACCGGCACAGGGAAAACTGCTGCGTTTATTCTTCCTTTACTCCACAATTTGCAAACTGAACCTCATGCTACTGATAAGGTAAATGCTATTATCATGGCACCTACGCGTGAACTTGCGCAGCAAATCGATCAACAAATGGAAGGTTTTTCCTATTTCACTTCATTTTCATCGGTTGCGGTTTATGGCGGTAACGATGCTCAGGCTTGGGATGTACAGCGGCGAGGACTTACCAAAGGTGCCGATGTGGTGATTGCTACACCCGGAAGACTTATTTCTCACATCAATTTGTATGATATAGATTTTTCGGGAGTAAAATATTTTATACTTGATGAAGCCGACCGTATGCTCGACATGGGGTTTTACGATGATATTATGCAGATTGTAAGACGTCTACCAAAAGATCGTCAAACGATTATGTTTTCGGCTACCATGCCTCCAAAAATCAGACTGTTGGCAAAAACCATATTAAATCAACCTGAGGAAGTCCGGATTGCAGTTTCGCGACCACCGGAAACCATTATGCAAACCGCCTATATTTGTTACGAACATCAAAAACCGGCGATTGTAAGAAATTTATTTGCTGCTCAGGAACCGAACAAAGTAATCATTTTCAGCGGTTCAAAAATTAAAGTAAAGGAAATTACCAAGACTTTCCGCTCCATGGGATTATCGGTTGGTGAAATGCACTCTGATTTGGATCAATCGCAGCGCGATCATATTATGCACGAATTTAAAAATAATCGTGTTAACATTCTGGTAGCTACCGATATAGTAGCACGCGGTATTGATATTGACGATATTACCCTTGTTATTAATTATGATGTACCGCACGATGCTGAGGATTATGTTCATCGTATTGGACGAACTGCCAGAGCGAGTGCCGAGGGCATGTCAATAACTTTTGTTTCCGAAGAAGAACAGCACCGTTTTAAACAAATCGAAGATTTTCTTGAGAAAGAAATTTATAAAATCCCCATGCCGATAGAATTGGGTGAAGCACCTGAATATAATCCATTGTTGCATCGGAAAAAAATATTCAAATCAGGAAAAGGAAAGTTCAGAAGAAATAAGGGAAGGAAAAGCTAGGGGAAGTTATTAGTTACGAGTTACAAGGAAAAAAGCAAACAAGGAAACAAGGGAACAAGGGAACGAGATACAAAAAAACACGAAACTCTGAAACCCTCAAACTTAATAAACCCGAAACGCAAATCTTATTCTACAAAATATTTACTTCCGGATGTTTGAAACATTTGGTAGTATTTTCCTTTCAGTGCCATCAACTCATCGTGAGTTCCCTTTTCTACTATTTCGCCTTTATCGAAAAAATAGATAAAATCAGCCCATTTAACGGTTGTAAGTCGATGGCTGATAATAATTGCAGTTTTTTTCTCAGCAAGTTTTTTCAAGCTTTCTATAATTTGCATTTCCGAAATAGCATCGAGAGCACTCGAAGGTTCATCCATCAAAATTAGCGGAGCATCGCGATAAAAGGCTCTTGCCAACGCTAATTTTTGCCATTGACCGATGCTTAACTCTTCGCTTCCTTCGAACAAAGTTCCGAGCATATTGTCGAAACCATTGGGCAGTTTTTCCAACGTTTCATAAATTCCTGCTTTTTTTGCCGCTTCTTTTGCTTTATCTGTGTCGAGATTAGTTTTAATGTTACCAATACCAATATTTAGCATTGCGCTTATATTATATAAGGCAAAATCCTGAAAAACAGCAGAAGTGTTCATACAAATATTTTGCATTCCTATCTCTGATGCGTCTGTATTATCGAACAAAATTTTTCCTTGTGTTGGCTGATAAAATCCGCAAAGCAACTTTATCACTGTAGTTTTGCCCGAACCATTTGCACCCGCAAAAGCTACTGTTTTACCTGCCGGAATTTGCATGTTTACTGATTTAAGCGCTTCACGTTCGCTGGTTTGATAGCTGAAACTAACATTTTGAAAGTTAATACTTTGTGTTAAACTAAATGGTTTTTTGTCGGTGATTTTTGTGGTAGTCTTCAATTGTAAAACCTCCATCAAGTCATTCATAAATGTGTTATCTTCCACAAATTGCGTAATTGATGAAAATAAATCGTTTAATACGGAATACCCACGCTGAAATGCGAAGAAAAATAAAACCACGGTTCCAGTTGAAATTGCACCTGTAAACTTAAGGTAGGTAATAAAAGCTAATGACAGAAAAATGAGTGTAACTGCAAAAATCTGGCTTAAAATACCGTAAGTTAATTGCGATTTCTGAAGGTTAAGTTTTTCGTCAAAAATTCTTTCCTGAACATTCGAAAATTTGCGTCTGAAAAAATTGCTGAAATCGAAAAGACGCATTTCTTTTGCAAATGGAAAAGCTGTAAGTACGCGATTGTAGTAGTACATTTCGCGTTCGGTGGGGCTTTGCGATATTTTTAGTTGATAAATACGGCGAGCAAACTGAACTTTGTGTAAAACACCCGGAATGGTAGCAATTACCATTACCAAAACCAAATACCATTTTATCGAAATAAAAATGCTGATCAAAAATATACCGGCAGCAACTGAGCGAATTAACGTAAGAAAATCGTTGGTAATTTTCACCGGACGATATGATGCTTCCTGAATTGCCCTGTGCATAGCATTTTGCTCTTTGGCATTTTCGTAATGCGATAAATCCAAATCAATATGCTTATCGTGTAGTTTTTTGTAAATATTTTTTGTAACCGATTGGGTGAGTTTCTCCGAGTAATAGCCTCTGACCTCCGATAAAATACCATTGAAAAGAAAAATAAATGCTGTTATGCCAAGTAATACCCAAAACTGAAATTTATTATTTTCGAAGTTTGTTGTTTGTGTTGATATTAAATCGACAAGTAATTTAATACAAACAATAATAACAAATGGCAGTACGCCCTGCAAAATGGTAATCAGTGAGTTTATAAGCGTTATTTTCTTTGAGTTTTCAGTTACAATACTGAAATTTCGTTTTATCGAATGATATTTTTGGCTTGCGTTTTTTGAATAGGAATGCAAATTTGCAAAAAACTGATTCAACCTTGTATCCATTCGGGTAAAATTTAGCGCAAGAAACTTTCTGAATCTCATTATATTATCTTCAGAAGTAATTTTTTTTCCTCCACGCTCTACAGATTCAATTTTTCCTACAAATTCTTTTTCTGTAAAAGGCTTGTCAGTGTATGTATTTTTATCACCTTTGGTAATGTAAAACAAAGTGTCATTCTTGTTGACAATTTTAACAAGCCTATGTGCAATAAGTTTATTACTATCACGAAAAACTACTATATCGCCTATTGCCAGTTCGCTAACCGAACATTTTTTTACAAACCCAATATCATCTACTTGTAGAGTTGGAAACATGCTGTAACCCTTCATGCGAATACTAAGCATATTGTTGTTGTTGAGCAACATTTCAGCAAAGTCAAGCAGTTGATTTTCAGTTTTATGAATGTTCATTTTTGGCTTTTAGGTTTCAGAGTTTCAAGTTTATAAAAGAGTTTGAAGTTTATAAAGTTTCAGAGTTTCAAAGTTTAAAGTTTCGTATTTTGTGTTTTGTATTTCGCGTTTCCTTGTAACTCGTTACTAATAATCCCTATTTCCCAATTTTTTCATTTCCCTTCACAAAATCAATTACATTATTATCGGGTACAAAACCCAAATCAAATACATGCAAAAAATTCAATGCTTTACTAAAAAAGTCTATCTGATTATTAATCTGGTTTTTATCAAAGTTGTTTTGTATGCAAAAAGCCATACAACGAGAGAGTGCAGTTACACCGGTTACTTTACTTATTTTATTTTTAGGTGAATGACTTATAAGATAAATATAATTTATCGGTGCTTTTTTAGGTTTATCGCGGTAAAACATGGGTGTGTTGTAGGCGAAAATTTGTCCATCTATTGAGCGGAGAATTATTCGGTCATCGTTAATTACAATGGATCCATTTTTATTCCAGATTCCTGCTATTGTACTTTTGCCGTTACCTGAAAATCCCGTAAAGACTCTTCCAACTTCACCATCGTACACGCATGAAGCATGCATCATAACCGAACCGGTTTTCTGCGTCAGGTAATGCATCATAATAGGACCGAATGGATATTTTAAGGGTAGTGAAAAGCCATTGACTTCAGGTTTGCAGTAAAGTTTCCATTCGCTCTTATCAGCACTAAGAACCGCAATTTGCTGTAGTTGGTTTATGTTTTCCTGATCGTACATGCCGAAAATCAATACTTCGTTTTTTCGGTATATGCTGTAGAATTTCTGATTTTCATTTTCAGCTACGAAAACAGGGTTACCTGCGTCGGAAATCAAATCGGGGAACCCAGCAAGGCAATGTATTATAATTTCAGGTTTACGATCAGCAGGATCACATACAAAAGGCAAATAACCCGTTTCTACTTCAACCTTAATTTCGGATTTGAGCTCAATTAAGAAATCTGCTATCGAAAGAAAAATGCTTTTCTCCATTTTCTCTTTCTTGAAGTTAATTTTTTAGCAAAACAGCGAAAATTCGTTCTATAAAATTTTCTGTGTCCCGACGTGCAGTAGTTTCATCTATATCAAAATTTTCTGTTAGCAGGTTCACTATATCGTCGGTAGTTGTATTTTCATAAATATTCTCCCAGATAAACTTTCCAGTTTCGTTCATGGTAAACATTTCGTTCATTTTGGCAACGTTACCGGCAAGCGGAACCAGAATCAGTTCATTACCCATTTCGCGAACTACAAATTTGTTTTTCTTTTTATAAATAATATTTAAGTACATAGCAATAGTTATTGTTTTAATTTGATTTTTTTGCAAAGATAATTATTTCATAGCTAAAAAAAATGCCTGCGATTAACCGAAGGCATTATTTATAACTACATTTTTTTTACAATTATGAATTCAGATATCGGGAAGGCGAACAACCAAATTGAGCCTTAAAACATTTGCTAAAATAGAACGGATCGTTAATTCCTACCATGTAAGCAACTTCTGAAACATTGTATTTGTAGGTTTTAAGTAACTCCGCAGCTTTTTTCATACGCCGAACCCTAATAAATTCGTTAGGAGTATAACCTGTCAGATATTTTATCTTTTTGAAAAAGAGTGTTCGGCCGGTATGCATAATCTGAGCAAAATCATCCACCGTAAACTCAGCATCTTTATAATGTTGTTCCAGAACCTTATCAACTTCACGAAGAAATGCAGCATCTTTATCGGGAAGAAAAATGTCCTGAGTTTCAGCATTTATAGTTTCAATGTTTTCTAAACGAGCGTAGTGCTTGTGCAGTTGATCTCTTTTTTCAATCAATTTATTTATTTGCAGTAATAAATGTTTCATGCTGAAAGGTTTACTAATGTAAGCGTCAGCACCTGCTTCAATGGTTTCAGAATTTATTTCGTCGGGAACATAAGCTGTAAGTAATATCACCGGAATATGGCAAGTGTTAAAATCTTCTTTCAGTTTTCGGGTTAAATCAAAACCATTCATGCCGGGCATCATTACATCACAAATTATTAGGTCGTAATCGCCGTTGCCGGCCAGTTCGAAACCGGTATCTCCATTTTCAGCCGTAGTAACATCAAAATGCGGTGAAAGTTTATTTACTAAAAAATCACGTATATCGTGATTGTCATCAATAACCAGTAATTTATATTTCATGCCTACTGCAGGTACAAGAGGGATAAAATCGAGGAGTGTTTCATTTTCAGCCTGCATATAAAATTCGTTGATATTAATGCATTCATCTTCAGACTCTTGTGTTGTTTTTACATTTTGATCGCAAACGAAATCGCCGGGCTGGTAAATACTACTGTCCAGTGATAGTTCAAAAGTAAAGACTGAACCACCACCTTCATTTTCGGTAAAACTTACTTTTCCTTTATGCAAGGCTGCAAATTCGTTCACCAACGAAAGGCCTACACCGGTACCGGATTCCGAAAAGTTAATTTGCATAAATCGGCTGAAGAGTAAATGTTGTTTTTCGCGGGGAATACCTATGCCATTATCAGCTACACTGATTCTGAGCAACATAGCATTTTCATCAGCTTCGGCAATAAGATTAATCTTTCCTCCACGATGCGTAAATTTAAATGCATTCGACAAGAAATTGAAAATAATTTTATCGACTTTATTTTTATCGAGATAAATCGGAATTGAATTACGAGAGGGTAAAAAATTGTACTCGATATTTGACTTTTCAGCAACATTTGTAAAACTAGCATAGATATTTTTCAGAAATTCTACAGCATCAACACGTTGTAGATTAAGTTTTTGCTTATTGTTTTGCAGTTTTCTGAATTCGAGTAGCTGTTCAATTAACCTGAGCATGTGCGAAGTGTTTTTATCCAGATCACTTACAATTTGCTTTACCGGTTCTGACATTTTCTCTTTAAACTCGTTCAATGAATCTACTCCACCTTTAATAAGCGTTAGCGGTGTGCGAAATTCATGGCTGATGTTGGTGAAAAAGCGCAGTTTATAATCCGTGAGTTGTCGTTCAACTTTTACAGCATTATCTAGTTTGTAAAATTTCATGATTAGTTTATACGCAATGTAACCAATAACTGAAAGAATCAAAAAGTAGAGCAAATATGCCCAAGCGGTACGCCATACCGGTGGTTTTATAACGATTTCGAGTGTAGTTTCATTATCGTCCCATTCTCCCAGATTATTGACACTTTTTACCCTGAAAATGTATTTTCCGGACGGAACATTCCGGTAAGTAGCTACGTTATAGGCTCCTGTGGTATTCCATCTTTTTTCATAATTTTCAAGCATAAACATAAACTGGTTTGCTTTGGGGTCGTGAAAATCGAGATTGGCAAATTCAATATGAAAAACCTTATCAGAAGCTTTGAGCACTATTTTTTCGGAATAAGCGATAGATTTTTTGAGAGGTGCATTTTTTTCGCCGATTGTTGCTTCAGAATCATAGATAAAAAATCCTGTAAGAGTAACTTTGTTCGATCGTGCCAACGTTTGCTTCAAATCTTTAGGATTAAAAATATAAAAACCATTCAGACTTCCCCAACACATTTTTCCATCGTTTAATGTTAAGCCGGCTGTTTCAGAATAGATATTCGATGAAAAATCATCGGAAAACTTGTAAAATCTGAAAAGATTCGTTTCGGGACTAAAAGTATGCAATCCGCTTTCTGTACTTACCCAAATCGTTCCTTCGTTATCTTCCTGAATGGCCATGATGTTGTCGTTGGCAATGCCGAGTTTGTTTTTGAACACCTTAAATGTCCCGTTGCCGTTTTCGTCTTCTCCTGTAAACAGGTTTATTCCTCCTCCGGCTGTTGCGAACCATAATCGTTCCTTGGAATCCTGAAAAATGTAGCGTACTTCAGGGTTGCTCAGACTGTTTGGTATGCTATTATTAAATGAATAATGTTTAAAAGCTGTGGAATCTTTTAATAATTGGTCGGGTTGAAATCTAAGAACTCCATTCGATGTGGCAACCCAGATTTCTCCTTTATTATCTTCGTAAACATATCTATTGAAGCGTAACCAGTCGTCGGTAGTAAAATAACTTTTAAATCCCTCAGCATTGTCAAAATTTGTTTTAACACACAACCCCCTGCCAAATGTGGCTACCCAAAGACGTCCTTTCCGGTCGAATAATGTTCCGAAAACATTATTATTCCCTAAGCTGCCGGGTTTATCTGTGTTTTGATAATAAACGGCTTGATTAATATCGCCGTTTTTAAGTTCAATTAGGCCATTACCACGTGTACCCAACCAAATTGAGCCTTTGGCATCCTGAGATATGCTGTATATTTTATAATTATTGGTAATTAGTGTGGTCTTTTTCGTAAATGAAACATCGTAACGATATAAATTTCCTGCTTTGGTTGCTACCCAAATGTTTTTGTCACGATCTTCAAACAATACTCTTACTTCATTGGCATTTTTTATACCTTCGTTTGAGTCAGGATAAATTATTTTTACGTTTCGGTTAACAAACGAGAGTTTATTAATTCCCATATTTTCGGTACCAACCCAAATGTTATCATTCCTATCAAGAAGTATCGATAGCAGAAAATTTGAACTGATAGATTGGCTGCTTTTGTCTGAAATGTAATGCGTTAACAAACCGTTTTTTTTATTATAACTAAAGAGACCATTTCCGTAGGTTGTTATCCATATGTTGTCAAATCTGTCGTGAATAAACTGAAATCGTTCTTCATCGATAAGCAGTAAAATACTCGGAGGGATCAGGTTTAATTTCAGTACTTTGTAGTTTGAGTGATGAATCATCCATGTGTTACCGGTGAAATTATTTATCCACACATTTCCTTCTGAATCGGTTCGGGCATTTGGTTGTCCTGCAATAAACTCTCCAATAAATTCACGGTCGCCGCTAAAGGTTTTGGTTTTCAGGTTATACTGATAAACGCCTTTTCGGTCGGTCGTCAATATAATTTTATCGGTAGATAGCTTTACGCATTTGTTAATAACGAAGTTGTCGCCAATTTTTATTTTATCGGTTAATTTATGACTGATAACATCAAAATAGTAAACTTCACCTTCAACTGTTATTACTAATATCGAATTTTTATATTGAAAAACATTTCTGAGGTTTTTGTTGTCTGTTTCATTTGCAGGCAATTTTTTTATTTCATTGTCTTTTATTATACGAATTCCTTTTCCGGTTAATATCCATATATTTTTTTGAGAATCTTCAAAAATATCTTTAATTGAGTTTGAAGGTAGGAGGTTATTATTCAATGAAAATTCTTTTGATTCTGATGAATTTTCCCTGATTGTTACGCGTATACAACCAGAAGTGTTGCTTCCAAGCCATATGTTTTTTCTGCTATCCTCGAAAATGAGATTGTGTCTGTTAAGATTTGTAAGTTTATTCGTAAAAACAAATTTTTCGGTATAAGGATTATAACAGTGAAAAACATCACTGTAAGTTCTTATCCATATATTTTTTGATTTATCTTCGTAAAGCTCTTTTATCTTACCACTCGAAAGAGAATTTGCGGTGTTCGATTCCGGAATCAATGTTTTAATTTTGATACCATCAAATCTGTTTAATCCGTTCAGAGAACCAAACCAAAGAAATCCCGTAGTATCTTGTAAAATACACCGGATGGTGTTGTCCGAAAGTCCGTTATTTGTTGTCATTCTGTCAATAATCGGCATATTTTCCGCATTGGTCACGGTAATAGCAAAAAATATAACTAAAACTGACAGTAAAGTTTTTATGTGTTTCATGTTGATTTTTATCTTTCAGTAAAAAAGTATAGAAAAGATAATGCGAAAATAAAAATAATAAAATGATTTTAAACTTATGTATTTGATTTTTATTTGCTGAAATCTCGGAACTCTTCTGCTATTTCATTAAACAATGTCTGATTTGAATAAGTTTTAATGGGAATGTATTTTTTTACATACTATTTTTGAGAGAAATATTGTTTTTTTGCTGAATATAAATTTGAGATTTTTGCTGAAAATTGCAGTCACAAAAAAATATTTAAAAAAATTGCAGAATGAAAAAATCAATCTTATTTTTCTTTGTGTTATCGCTTTGGAATTTAACATTATTCTCACAGGAATACACGCTCCCTCTTGCCGGAATATGGAATTTTTCAATGGATAGGAATGATGTTGGTGTTGCCGAAAAGTGGTTTAAAGGTGATAATTTAAACGATCGTATTGCTTTACCCGGCTCTATGACGGAAAATCTGAAAGGTGACGAAATTACACTTGATACAAAATTTACAGGCAGTATTTACGACAGTTCCTGGTATTACAATCCTGCCATGGAAAAATATCGGAAGGTTGGAAATTTAAAAATGCCTTTCTGGCTTACTCCTCTTAAATACTATATTGGTGCAGCCTGGTACAGTCGTGAAGTAAACATTCCCGCATCGTGGCAAGGTAAACACATTCGTTTGTTTCTTGAGCAACCACATTTTGTTACACAGGTATGGCTCAATAATACCTATTTAGGTTCACAAAACTCGCTCAACACTCCGCATATATTCAATTTGCCGTTATCAATAAAGCCCGGAAAATACAGGTTGACCATTCGGGTGGACAATAGTTTAAAAACCATCGATGTAGGAGCAAATTCGCACAGTGTAACTGATCATACACAGGGAAACTGGAATGGCATAGCCGGAAGAATGGAACTACAAGCTGTTTCAAGAGTGTTTTTCGATGATATTCAGATATACCCCGATGTGAAAAACAAATGTGCAAAAGTAAAAATTGCAGTGCGAAATTTATCAGGTGAAACTACTTCCGGAATTATTTCGGTAAAGGCTGAAAGTTTTAATTCGGATAAATATCAAAAAATTATGGCTCAACCGAAAAAAATAAATCTCTTGAAATCGGATTCAATAACTTACACTGAAATTTCACTTGACTTTGGAGAAGGCATGCTAACATGGGATGAATTTGATCCATCACTCTACATGCTTACGGCAAAAATTTCATCCGGAAAAAATACTTACACGCGCCAAGTGCAATTCGGCATGCGTGAAATGAGTATCGAAGGGAAATATTTTCTTGTCAACGGGAAAAAAATTCTGTTGCGTGGTACCGTTGAAAATGCACTTTTTCCCCTTACAGGTTATTATCCTAACGATATAGCTTCATGGGAGCGTGTTTTCCGAATTTGCAAGTCATATGGATTGAATCACATGCGTTTTCACTCCTGCAGCCCTCCCGAAGCCGCTTTTATAGCAGCCGATAAAATTGGTTTTTATTTGCAGCCCGAAGGTCCAAGTTGGCCAAATCATACTACTCAACTTGGGCGTGGTTTACCTATCGACACTTATTTGCTTGAAGAAACAAAACGCATGACAAAGTTTTTTGGGAATTATGCATCTTTTACATTTTTGGCAGCTGGTAACGAACCCCGCGGTGCATGGGTGCCTTGGGTCACAAAATTTGTGAATTACTGGAAAGCCACAGATCCACGTAGGCTTTATACAGGAGCATCGGTGGGTGGTAGTTGGGCTTGGCAACCGGCAAACCAATATCATGTAAAAGCCGGTGCACGTGGTTTGAATTGGTCGAATACCCAGCCTGAATCGTGGTCGGATTACCGCGAACGTATCGATACCGTGAAAGCGCCATATGTTTCGCACGAAACCGGTCAATGGTGTGTGTTCCCTAATTTCGATGAAATAAAAAAATACACGGGCGTGAAAAAAGCCAAAAACTTCGAACTTTTTCGTGAAAATCTTACTGATAACGATATGGCGGAAATGGCAACTGAATTTCTCATGGCTTCAGGTAAATTGCAGGTTCTTTGTTACAAACACGAAATTGAACGTACGCTGCGCACTCCGAATTATGCCGGTTTTCAATTGCTGAGTTTGAACGATTATTCAGGACAGGGAACTGCACTTGTTGGTGTTCTCGATGCATTTTGGGACGATAAACCTTACATTAATGCCGGAAAATTCCGACGTTTCTGTAACGCTACTGTTCCGTTAATCCGCACCGATCGTTTTATATATCGCGATGCTGACACCCTTAAAGCTGCAGTCGAAGTCGCTCATTTTGGCAATGGATCGCTGAAAAATGTTAATGTTGTATGGCGCATTCTTGATAAATATGGTTTACAATTGCAAAAAGGGAAAATGGCTACAATGGATATTCCCGTTGGCAGCAATAATAATATTGGTTGGTTAAATATTCCGTTGAATGGTTTGGTTGCTCCTTCAAAATACAATCTTGAAATTACTATCGAGGGCACAGAATTTATTAACGATTGGGATTTCTGGGTCTATCCGGCTATGGTTCCGAAAGTTTCCACTGAAGGGATTTACATTAGTGACACTTACGATGAAAAAGCACAACAAACCCTAAAAAATGGAGGTAAAGTGTTGATCTTGGCTGCAGGTAAAATAAGTTACGGAAAAGATGTAGTACAGTATTATCAACCGGCATTCTGGAATACATCCTGGTTCAAAATGCGCCCGCCGCATACTACGGGTGTTTTTATCCGGAATTATCATCCGGTGTTTAAAAATTTTGAAACAGAATCGTGGGGAAATCTACAGTGGTGGGAACTCATAAACCGCTCTCAAACAATGTTGCTCACTGATTTTCCAAAAGGATTTGAGCCGGTAATACAGCCAATAGACACTTGGTTTATCAACCGAAAACTTGGTTCACTCATAGAAGCCCAGGTGGGAGAAGGAAAACTGATTGTTACCACGCTTGATTTACAAAACAACCTTACAAATCGCCCTGTTGCTGCTCAGTTATACTATTCATTACTCACTTATATGCAATCGAACCAATTCCGTCCCGAAGTAAAAGTACAGTCAGAACAAATCGCAGATTTGTTCCGCAAAATTGCTCCACCGGTTAGTTTTTTTACCAAATCGAGCCCCGACGAATTACGGCAGGGAGTGCAGTAGGAAGTATTTTTATTTGTTTCCACTGAGTGGTTTTTAAAGATTCTCTGCATCTGTAAGTAATTTATGAATTTGTTAACAACTGATATTCAATTTTATGATAAATATTTATACGTTTTTTGTGTATAAGTATAAATTGTGTATTTCGTTTTTCCATAGAGTTACACAAAGAAGACACGAAGCATCGCAAAATTATGTATAAATCATGTGATTGATTTTTCTGGACAATTCGTTAATAAAAACCTATAATTTGTTAATTTAACATTCATAAGAATGTTTGTTTATCTTTCAATTAATTATTCATCTTTCGCATCAGAATTATTTTGCATTGATAATTTGACTTAACACTAATTATAATCTTATTCTTATAGTTCATATAAAGTAAAGTATAACAATTTTTAGTATACCAAAAGTAAACCTCAATGAGCTATAAAAGACACTGAATTACCAATCATAATTTTGTAAATCTATCAACAATAAAGTATTAAGATGCTTTCGAAAGTTGAATTCTTTATTCAAACACTCCATCACTTTTAGTATCAGTATTTTTTTGTTCTAAGAAATCTGACTTTGAAAAATCCCCGCATATTGTCATTTTTTTGATTTATTTTCATATATAAAGAAATAAATAGAGAAGATTATCAAAAAATAACAAAATGTAGAAAAACAATTTGTATATTTCCCGTGTTATTAAAAACAAAACAAACATATATAAACAACAGTTTGTTTTAATTTAAAATAATGGAAAGAAAAGCACAGTTATTAAAAACAAAACAAACATATATAAACAACAGTTTGTTTTAATTTAAAATAATGGAAAGAAAAGCACATTTCTTCAAATTTAAAATTGAAGTAATTCTAAAACTAAAACGAAAATCTTTCGGTGTAATTAATTATTTCAAACTTAAAACACGCTACCTATGAAATATTTTCAATAAAACTTCACACTTCAAAACCCTAAACTCGTAGAGCTATTTTCATATCGTTCATATCTATAAGGAAATTCCCTTTCTTACTTATTTATCCTAAAATTATGATTCTTAATCAATTAATATTATCAGAATATGAAAAAAAGTCAATTACAAATTGCAAATTTGAAAACCCTGCTGATTGTGGTCTTGATGCTGCTTTCGGTATCATGGGTGCAAGGAGCTGATATTTATATTAGTAATAATATAAATTGGAGTGCCATTACTGGTGGGTCTGGACCTGGTGGCTTACCATCAAGTGCAGATAATGTTTATACTCAAGGAAATACTGTAACAGTAAATGTTGCTAATGCCGTTTGTGCTACAATTTCAATTGGGAAAAATGGGCAAGGAGGTAGTTTGATTTTTAACTCCGGAAGTGTGCTGACTGTGTCAGGAAATGCTATTTCTTCAGGAAATAAACCTAATGCCATAACAATGAGTTTAGGAGGAACTTTGAAATGTACAGGATTTACATTAACAAACACTAATTTAACCTGGACACCCGGTACCGGTACAGTAGAATTAACAGCAACTAACACCTTGCCTTCCAGCGTTTTTACAAGTTTCAATAATCTGTCCATTAGCGGAGGAACAACAACTTTAGGAAGTAGCGTTAGCGTAGGAGGTACCTTACTTCAAAGCGGAGGGAATATTGCCGTTGGTACCAATACTCTTACTGTAAACGGTACGCATGATGCAGGTACTTACACTGTAACAGGTAATGGAACTTACACTCTTGCAAGCGGTGCAACTTTAATTACTGCTAATCTTGCAGGTATTACTTCTTCCGGAGCTACAGGTACTATCCAAACAAATACAAGAAACTATAATACAGCAGCTAATTACAGATTTAATGGTTCCGCTGATCAGGTAACCGGAAACGGACTTCCTGCAACAGTTACAAGTTTCAGAGTGCAAAATACCGGTGGAGTTGTTACGTTAAGCAATGCAAGTTTAAGTGCAACTACATTAACGATTGATGCCGGAGCTAAACTCACAGTTAACAGCGGACAATCATTAAGTGCTACTATTTTAAATATTTCAAGCGATGTAACAAATGGTACAGGAACATTGGTAAACGGCGGAACAGCAACATTTACTATTGCTAATGTAACGCAATCGCTTGTTGATGCCAACAATACGATTAATGTTAACCGTAACTGGTATTTAAGCGCTCCTGTTGCTACAGGAAGTACCTTGCCTTCAGGATTCACCTATTATTATTATCCGGAAAATGATTCAAATCAACCTACAAATACACCTCCGGGAGAATATTGGCTTAATCCTTCATCAACAACTGATATGATGGGCTATGCAGTAACAGCTGCTCCTGCAAATTCGTCCATTACTTTTACAGGTACACTGAATGATGGTAGTAAAAGTATTGCATTAACCCGCACTGCCGGACATCCAAAAACCGGTTTCAATTTAGTAGGTAATCCTTACCCATCGTATTTAACGTTAAGTACATCAAATGTTACAGGTGCAAACCTTGAACAGTACAGTGTATGGTATCGTTAGGTACAAAGTTATAACACTGAAACAAATAAACCGGTGTATGCTTTTCAGACCCAAACTTTCGGTATATCGCCAATAAAAGTTCCACCCATGCAGTCGTTTTGGGTAAGAACAAATACAGGTGGAGGTACGCTTCAATTTGCCAATTCGCAGCGTACTCATCGTGAAAACGGTGATCCGGTGTTCAGAGCAAAAGCTGCCGGTCCACAGTTGCTCGAACTTTTTGTAACCAATGGTGTAAATTATGATAATACGGTAATTTATTTTGATTCAAATTTCAGCGATGGGCTTGATCCTTACGATGCTTATAAAATGCTTAACGGGAATATTGTTCCGGACTTGTACACTAAAGTAAATTCAAGTAACCTTGCATATAACAGTTTAAGTGCTATACCTTACGACACTGAAATACCGTTACATTTTTCAGCCAATGCTTCAACACTTACTGTTTTTAGCATTTCTGTAAGCAAGTTTGATAACTTTGAACCGGGAACGCAACTATGGATTAAAAATAATAACACAGGTATTCAGCAATTAATTTCTGATGGTTCTACATTCACTTTTGATGTAACTCAAACCGGTGCAAATCCTAAGTTTAGTTTAATTCTTAAAGCTCCGGGAGCAGCAACCCAAATTACAAATACAGAGAAAATAAATGTATTTGCTTACGTAAATGAAAATCGTCAGATTACGGTAAATATCAACGATGTTATCAGCAGTAACGCCAATGTAACAGTTTATAACAATGTAGGACAGCGCGTTATATCTAAAGAAATTACCGAAAACTCGACAGTAATTGAACAATCTATGGCTTCGGGAGTTTATTTAGTATCAGTTTCAAATGCAGGAAAATCAACATCTGCAAAAGTAATTATTCAATAAAATTGAATGTAATAAAACATTGCACATAGAAACATTAAAAATGACTTATGATGTACCTGCATTAAACAGGATAGAATTGGACACTCAGATTTCTTTAGTGTTGCAAACAAGCAATATACCTCCTGCCGGCCCTAATGAAAGTAACGAACCCGATGTAAACAAATGGGGTGAAAATACTTTCGAATAATGATTAAATATATTTGATGTACTGAACTTGAATTATAGTGTCAATATCAAAGCGCTTTGTGAAAACAGAGCGCTTTTTTTCATTCTAATGGTACAATAATCAATATATTTTGCTTATTTTCAATAATATTCACGCAAATAGTTGCAGATACCGAATTAATTCCGTTTCTTTGCAACTCATAAAAGAAATGTATTACTTCGTCAGTCTGTACTTAATGCTGCCTAATTTTGGTTTTTTTGCACACCTGCGTATTTATACCTGTCTTTTTTAAAAAACAATTTATTATTTATTTTTTTCAATTTTATTTTTATGAACATTTACGTAGGTAACTTAAGTTACAAAGTGAGAGAAAACGATTTAAAAGAAGTTATGGAAGAGTACGGTCAGGTTGAATCGTGCAAAATTATTACTGACCGCGATACCCGTCGCTCGAAAGGTTTTGGTTTTGTGGAAATGCCGGACAACGATGCTGCCCGCAAAATGATTGCCGAACTTAACGGTGCTGAATTTGATGGCCGCCCTATGGTAGTGAAAGAAGCTTTACCAAGAAATTAATCGGATTCTTTTAACTAAGAAATTAGAAAGTACACTGACTTCTGTCGTCTGAATTGATGGCAGAAGTTTTTTTTATCCCTCGTTCTGCTCTAATTGTTGAGAAATTTATGACTTTTGACAGTATTATAGTGCTAATATACAACTCTTTTTATGCCATTTTTTAAAGTTGTTACTTGGAAATTTGGTAATAATCCAAGTTTATAGTTTCCTGATTTTAAGTGGGTTGATACCTGAGCAATATGAACATCTGAAAATTGTTCTACGGTTTTAATTTCTATTACAACCAAATTGTTTACTAATAAATCAATTCGATAACCATGATCTAATTTCACTTCTTTATAAACTATTGGCAAAGGTTTTTCTTTAACTACAAATAAACCTGCCTTAGTCAGTTTATAATACAAACATTTTCTGTAAGCCGATTCTAATAATCCTGGTCATAATTGTTTGTGAACTTCAATAGCACAACGAAGTATGATATTTGATAATTCATTCTCTTCTTTTCAATCCATAACAATATAGATATTTTTGTTTTTAGTAGTTACACAAAATTGCACAAAGAAACACAAAGCAGAATTGCCATGAAAGCGATAAATTTTGAAAAGTAACAATTCAATATTTTGTGTATTTTGAGTTTCTATTTTATGTTCTTTGTGTCATAGCTATACAAAAGTAACTATGAATATATCATTTATAGAAACTTCAAAGCAATAATATAATAACAAAATACAACGTAATTTAGAAACTTATAAGGTCGGTTCTATTTCACCTTCGCGTACAAGTTCAGGTTCGTCGGCAGTACAGTCGATAATTGCAGAAGGAATCAAACCACCAAAACCTCCATCAATCACTATATCCACCAAATCGCCGTATTTTTCTTCAATAAGTTCCGGGTCGGTAATGTATTCGGTAGTTTCGTCGTCGGTAAATATGGAGCTTGTCATCATGGGATTGCCTAATTCGCGCAAAATTTCGAGTGCAATATTGTTATTAGGCATACGTACACCCACAGTTTTGCGGTTTTTGAAAAGTTTGGGCAAGCGGTTGGTGCCGTTAAGGATAAAGGTAAAAGGTCCGGGAAGGTTTTTTTTCAGAATTCTGAATGTTTCGTCATCAACGCGTGCATATTCACTTATCTGACTGATGGAATTGCATATAAATGAAAGATCGGCTTTACGGAGGTCTTTATTTTTAATTTTTGTAATTTTTTCTACACCGGCATGATTAAAAATATTGCAACCGAACGCGTAAACGCTATCGGTAGGAAAAATAATAATTCCCCCGTTGCGCAACACTTCTGCCACATGCCGTATTTGGGCAGGGTTTGGATTCGTATCGTAAAGTTTTAATAACAAATTCTTTATAATTTACAATTTCACAACAAATCAACCAATTCACTAGTTCACCAATTAACTGATAAACCTATTCCTAAAAAAAATAAAAAACTTTTCCGAAGTACTAAAACTCCGGAAAAGTCAGTAAAATCTCAATTAAAATGCATTTACAATAGCCAGAAAATCTTCAGCTTTGAGCGAAGCACCACCAATCAGTCCTCCATCAATATCGGGTTGAGCAAAAAGTTCCGGAGCATTTTTAGCATTGCAACTTCCGCCGTAAAGAATGGAGGTGTTTTCAGCCATTTCTGCTCCAAATTTTTCAGCTATCAAACTGCGAATGAAAGCGAGCATTTCCTGTGCTTGTTCAGTTGAAGCAGTAACACCTGTTCCGATTGCCCAGATTGGTTCGTATGCAATTACAATTTTGCTGAAATCATCGGCACTTAGGTTGAAAATGGTTTCGTCAAGTTGTTTTTTAACAAACTCATTTTGAGTGTTGGCATTGCGTACTTCAAGTGCTTCGCCACAACAATAAATGGGCGTAAGTCCGTTAGCAAGTGCAAGAGCTACTTTGTTATTAAGTATCTCGCTGGTTTCGTGGTAGTACTCGCGACGTTCGGAGTGACCAAGAATTACAAAAGCTGCGCCGGTTGATTTAACCATGGCAGCACTAACCTCGCCGGTATATGCTCCCGAAGCTTTGTCGGCACAATTTTGAGCTGCTACGCCAATTTTTTCAGTATCGATGGCAGATACAACACTTGCAAGATGAATAAAAGGTGTTCCGATTACTACCTGGCAAGCAGTATTAACACCTTTCAAAGCATCATTCAGTTCAGAAGCAAGAGCCAACCCTTCCTGTAGGGTTTTGTTCATTTTCCAGTTTCCGGCAACAATTTTTTTTCTCATTTTTTTCGATATTATTTTAGTTGTTTGATTTTGCGTTTCGTGTTTCAGAGTTTTAAGTTCATAAAGTTCATAAAGTTCTAAAGTTGGAACACTACTCTATGAGTACTTTCAAGATGTTTTCTTGTTCCATGTCACTTCATTACCTTGTTTCCTCGTTCCCTGTAACTCGTACTTATTTCTCTAAAAATTCCTCCAACTCCATTTGCCTTGTATCACACCATTTTTTATCAGCATAAGTCCCGGATTGGAACGAAGCATCGTTTTTAGTGTAATGGGGTCTGATTGACAGAAAGGATACGTAACGCCTGTATTTTTTCTGAAATTTTCAATATCTTCCTGTCCCGAAGCCGTTAATGCATAAAATTTTGTTGTGCTGTTTTTATATGGCTGATAAAATTCTTCGGCTTTTTTTGCTCCAATTACTGACGCTTTATTCACATCGTACATTACAAGGAGGTACGTATAACCTTCGTAATGTAAAATATCTTCGGTAATATCGCCGTAAAGTTCATGTACAATATGTAAATCGTGAATAGGAGGAACATAACCTTTCGAAACAAGTACAGTTTTCTGATCCACAAATTTCCATGTCGAATCACCTTTGGGATAATTCTCAAGAGTGAATTCTTTTTGCAAACCGTCTTTTTCGTAAATAAAAGTGGTTTCGTATTTATCTGTTTGTTCACCTTCGGGAATCATCATCGCTTCAGGAATATTGACTCCTTTTTTATAGGGTAGAAAATCAATGATGGGTAAATTGCGAAGGGAATACACGGCAATTCCAACTCCAATGATAATGAAAATCAACACGGCAATCCACTCAAAGTATGGAAGAAATACTTGCTTAAACTGTTTGCTAAAAATGAGAATAAGTAGGATAAAAGCTAAGAGAACCACATTTTTGTAAAAAGTCTCCCAATTGCTGATAATCAACGCATCGCCGAAACAACCACAGTCTGTTACAGGATTTTTAAGTGCTATCCACAACGTAAGTGGTGTCATTACGAGCATAAAAAGCAAAATAAAAAATGCTGTTCGTTTAAGATGAATTTGAAAAAGCATGCACAAACCCAGAAGCATTTCGAAAGCTGAAAGTGCAATCGCAGCAGGCAGTGCCATGGAAGTGAAAACACCGGCAAATCCACCAAATGCAGTGAGATAATCTTCTATTTTATATGTAAATCCGAGTGGATCAACCAGTTTTACGAAGCCCGAAAAAATAAAAACGATAGCAACAATAATTCTGATAATATGCAAAAAAATCTTTCCGATTTTTTGGGATGTTGTAACGGGTTTATAGCTGCTTCTGGTCATCTTTTTCCTGTAATTTTATCAGTCCGAAAACCGAATAGTTTATCATGTCGAAATAATTTGCATCAATGCCTTCTGAAACAAGTGTTTCGCCCTTATTGTCTTCTATTTGTTTAGTACGGTAAATCTTCATCAAAATCAAATCGGTGTACGATTCCATACGCATCATGCGCCAGGCTTCATCATAATCATGATTTTTTGCCAGCATGAGTTCTTTGGCCTTTTGTATATATTTATCGTAAAATTTTAATGCATCATCGTAACTCAAATCTGCCGTTTCGGCACTCCCCAGTTCAAGCTGAATTAATCCGATAACCCCATAATTCACTATACCAATCAATTCAGAGCGTATATCTTCACCAACTTTCGAAACGCCTTTTGTTTCTATGCTTCTGATGCGATTTGCTTTAATATAAATCTGGTCGGTAACCGAACCTGTGCGCAGAATTCGCCATGCACTTCCGTAATCCATTAATTTTTTTTTGAAAATGTTTCTACATTCGCCAGTTGCTCTGTCGAATTGCTCATTGGTGCGGTTCATATCGTTGCCGTTTGATTTTTTTTTGAACTGCAAATTTAATATTTTTAGTTGATATACCCGAATTTGAATTTTATCAAAAATGCAAAAGTTGACTGATAACCGTTTAATATAATCGGTTATTTAGAAAGAATATGTTTGTTGAAATGAATATGTAAGCCCTTACAAGGGTTTAGGGTGTGTGTTTTTATTTTTTAAATAAAACGCGGAATGCTTCTTCTACTTTTTTAACTCTAACAATTTCAATATTCACATTTCCCAAATTAAGCGCTTTTATATTAAAATCGGGAATTATCATTTTACCAAAACCAAGTTTTTCAGCTTCCAAAATCCGCTGCTCGATGCGGTTGATAGGACGAATTTCACCCGATAAGCCCACTTCGCCTGCCATGCATACATGTTTTTCAATAGCAATATCCACATTCGATGAGAGTATGGCTGAAATCACTGCAAGGTCAATAGCAGGGTCGTTAACCCGAATTCCACCAGCAATATTCAGAAAAACATCTTTTTGAGCAATTTTAAATCCGGCACGTTTTTCGAGTACAGCCAGTAACATATTCAGTCTTCGCAAGTCGAAACCTGTGCTCGAACGTTGTGGCGTTCCGTAGGCTGCAGAACTTACCAATGCTTGCACTTCGATAAGAAACGGACGAATACCCTCAATAGCCGAAGCTATGGAAACTCCGCTTAGACCTTCGTGATTTTGAGAAAGTAACAATTCCGAAGGATTACTAACCTCGCGCAAACCGTTTTGCTGCATTTCGAAAATTCCAAGTTCCGAAGTGCTTCCAAAGCGGTTTTTTATTGGACGAAGAATTCGGTACATATAATGCTGGTCGCCCTCGAACTGTAGAACTGTGTCAACAATATGTTCCAAAACTTTTGGACCTGCGATACTTCCTTCTTTATTAATATGTCCGATTAGCAAAACCGGAGTCCCTGAAGTTTTACAGAATTTTAGTAAATGCGCTGCACACTCACGTACCTGCGAAACCGAACCCGGTGATGATTCGATAAGTTCTGTGGATATGGTTTGTATGGAATCAACAATAACCACATCGGGTTGTACATTTTGGATATGAATAAATACCTGTTCCAGGGAAGTCTCGCTAACGAAATAACAATCAGGATTATTGTGTTTGAGTCGTTCTGCCCTCATTTTAAGCTGTTGAACACTCTCTTCGCCCGAAATGTAAAGTGTTTTCTTTTCTTGTAAATTCAACACTACCTGTAAAACCAATGTAGATTTGCCAATGCCGGGCTCACCTCCGATAAGTACCAATGAACCCGGGACTAAGCCGCCACCTAAAACCCGATTGAGTTCCGTACTCGAAGTATCGAAACGGGCTTCTTCCCTCGTTTCAATTTCGTGAAGTCTGACTGGTTTTTGTTTGGTAATCTCCAAACCGGCAAGACTTATTTTCGGGCTGTTGTCCTTCGTTATAATTTCTTCAACATAGGTATTCCATTCACCGCACGATGGACAACGACCAATCCATTTAGGAGAATCAACTCCGCAGTTCTGACATACATATACCGATTTTGTTTTTGCCATTGTTTAACTTTGTTGATATTAGCTTTACTGAAATTAGCCTTTGGCTGAAATGAACCTCGTTGATATTAGCTTAGTTGATATTAGCTTAGCTGAAATTATCTTCGTTGATATTAGCCTATGGCTGAAATTTGCTTTCAGTTGAAATTTCCATCCAACATTTTCCTAATTTCTCAATTTCTCTTATCCATTCCCCACATCAATTTATTTTTGAGCGTATCGAAAAAGGTATGATGCTTTTGTTTGATAACTTTAATGGTATAGTCGGCGCGAACAACACGGAGTTTCGTGTTTTGCTCCAGAATTTTTGTTCGTCCATCAAGTGAAACCATGTAGTTGTTGCTGCGACTTTTAACTTCAAGGTCGATAATCCAGTCATCGGGAACAACCAAAGGTCTGACATTCAGACTGTGAGAAGCAACCGGCGAGATAATAAAATTTCGTGCCTGTGGAACTACAATAGGACCGCCAACGCTCATTGAATAAGCTGTTGAACCTGTAGGAGTAGAAATTACCAGTCCATCGGCTTGGTAGCGGTTAATTGGTTCATCGTTCAAACTTACATTGATACTTATCATCGACGAACTTTCTTGTTTGAGTATTGAAATATCGTTTAAAGCGTAAGGATAACTGAAAGGCGTTCCGTCTTTTGCTTCAAGTTTCAGTAATGTTCTTTCCTCGATGGTATGATTGCCAGTTATAATTGCTTCTAACGTAGAAATAAGATTTTCGCCTGCTACATCAGTCAGAAAACCCAGACGTCCGGTGTTTACACCCAAAATCGGGATATTTTTTCGACCCACACGAGCAGCAGTTGTCAAAAATGTTCCATCTCCGCCAATACTTAAAACAAAATCAGCATTAAAGTTATCGGAAGTGATTATTTCAGTTTCGTTCGTTATTTCATTGCTGTAAGCCTTTGCAAAATCGTACAAATCTTCATCCAATTGTAAAATGATATTTTTCTCTTTGGCAAAAGCAAATAAGATTTTTAAGTGTGTCATGATGACAGGACGAAATATGTTACCGAATATGGCTATTTTCATTACGTTGTTCTTTATTACTTTGTTCAAATCTGTATTTTAATTATTGGCTTAAATTTTGATGATTTGTTATCTGAAAATCATTTTTTTTATAGTAATGGTTGAAATATAAAGTTGTTTGCTTTAAAAAATCTGAAAGTTACAGTATTAAAAACTAAGTTTCAGTTTTTTTAAAGTATTTTTGTGCATGGTAATTTGTATTAAAATTACCATACAAAGGAACAAAATGTAATTCAAAATTACAAATTTAATACATAGGTAATCAGATTATTTTCTGTAATTAGTATAATTTTTAAAAATCGATGACTAAATTAAGTGTAAATATCAATAAAATAGCAACTTTACGCAACGCTCGCGGAGGTAACATCCCGAACGTTTGTCAGGTTGCACTCGACTGTGAAAAATTTGGTGCAGAAGGTATTACTGTTCATCCGCGTCCGGACGAACGACATATCCGTTATGCCGATGTATGGGAACTGCGACCATTGCTCAAAACTGAATTTAATATAGAAGGAAATCCAATGCCAAAGTTTATAGAACTTGTAAAAGCAGTAAAACCGCATCAGGTTACCTTAGTGCCCGATGCACACGATGCTATCACATCTAATTCTGGTTGGGATACGGTATCACATATTGATTTTCTGAAAGATGTAGTTGCCGATTTTCAAAGTGTTGGAATCAGAGTCTCAATTTTTGTAGGAACTGACCTTAAACATATTGAATATGCGGCAAAGAGTGGTGCCGATCGCGTAGAACTTTATACTGAACCCTATGCTTCAATGTACCCGAGAAATAGGGAAGAAGCCCTGAAGCCTTTTTTTGAAGCTGCTAAATTTGCACGGAAAATTGGGTTGGGGCTGAATGCCGGACATGATTTAAGTCTTGAGAATCTTGAATATCTTCATAAAAACATTCCATGGATTGATGAAGTCTCCATCGGACATGCGCTTATTAGCGATGCGCTGTATTTTGGTCTTGAAGAAACAATAAAACGTTATAAAAATCAGTTAAAATAATTATATTTTATTTTTTTTGGTATTAATTTTGAAAATAAGACGAAAAATTAATTTTAAAAACCGTATATAAATATGAACTTAATGCTTCTTTTGCAGGACACGGCTGCGCTTGCCGCTACAACAAATGTGGTTGAAACAGCGAAAAAAATGAATTTATGGGAAATGTTTCAGTATGGCGGACCTATAATGTATGTGCTGGTTATAATGTTTGCCGGCGCTGCTTATTTGTTTATCGAAAGGCTGTTGACACTGAAAAATGCACTTAAGGAAGATAATTCTTTTATGAACAGAATAAAGGATTATATATACGATGGTAAAATTGAAGCCGCTGTAAAACTATGCCGCGAAAGCGATACGCCAACTTCTCGCATGGTGGAAAAGGGTATTAGCCGCCTTGGTCGCCCAATGAGCGATATGCTTGTGGCAATAGAAAATGTTGGCAGCCTCGAAATTGCGAAACTTGAAAAGGGACTTGTTATTTTGGCTTCAATTTCAGGAGGTGCACCAATGCTTGGATTTTTAGGAACAGTAACAGGGATGGTAACTACTTTTTACAATATGTCACTCAATAATACAGGAACAGTTCGACTTATAGACCTTTCGGAAGGTATGTATCAGGCTATGGTAACTACTGTGGGCGGTCTTATTGTAGGTATTATCGCATATTTTGCTTATAACTATCTTGTTACACGTGTCGATTCTGTTGTACGTAAGCTCGAAGGCCGCACTATGGAATTCCTCGATTTGCTTAACGAACCTGCTTAAAAGTTCAATCTTTTTTTCAAAAAAAAATCATTCATTAGACTTTATTTCGATTAATATTATATATCGCTGTTATTCAGCGTGATT
>CAYNGF010000025.1:0-38414 GCA_964396515.1 uncultured Paludibacter sp. | reverse complement strand
CGGAGCGCAGGAGTGAGTGTGGAAGCGGTAGCCACAAGGGCAGACGAAAAAATACAAGCTGAAACGCAGCGAGGTCTGGAGATTTTTTTCAGGCTGCTTGTTTTACCCTTGTGGCTATGGTTTTGTGAACAAAGTGGAGGAATGACGAAGACCGCTTTACCTATTCGGTTTAAACCTGCGTGGGCAGGTCTTTCAAATAAATTATACCGCTTAAATTAAAAATTCCCCATATCCCCAAAATGGGGATTTGGGGAAATATGGGGAAAACTGATTTGTGCAATCACAGTGCAATTTGTGCAATTAGCTCATAGAATTTACCAGCTCTAATATATTATCAAATCTATTTTTATTCAATGATTTTAAATTAGGAAATAGTGTTGTCTATCTTACTTGAGTAGTTAATATTTTCTTAAAATTAGAAGCAATCTTCTGTTCTACTTCCTCTTCTGATACATTCCAGATATTCGAGAGATAACAATGGACAACTTTTATATCACTATTTTCAATATATGGAGAATCTGATTCTGTTAGAACTAATTCTTTTGGAATTTTTGAAATAATTTTTCTTCCATTCTCGGATAATGTCATAGCTGAATTGATAGAAAAATAATAACCCGATTTTGCAATAGATTCCAAAACAGATATTGAACCTGAGTACCAATGAAATATTGCATTTTCAATTTTGTTAGCTAATAACATTTGTAACGTATCCTTTTCTGCTCGCCTCGAATGCAAACTGACGATTTTGTTTTGACCCTTTATACAATTAAGGACATATTCAAAACTTTTAATTTGAACATCTTTTGTGGAGATACCTTCTCTTGAAAAATCTAAACCAACTTCTCCAATATAAGAGGTTTTATTCACAAACTCCTTAAATTTTAAATACTCTTTCGAATGTTCTTTTGCTAATAAAGGGTGTAACCCTAATGCTAGTCGAATATATTTATACTGCCTCACATGAGAAAAGCCCATAAAAAAATGACTGGGCAAATTGGTCATTCCAATAGTAATGATTTTTTGTTGCTCATTGTTTGCTATATATTTTTCTGGATTCTGAACCATGTCAAAATGACAATGTACATCAATCATATTATAATCCCAATTTTCGTTTTATGTTAGCACTTCCTTTTTCAACAATCCATTTTTTGATTTCATTTCGAGTCCGAAAAACGACACTTGCGTAATGATCTAATTTATCTATGGGAAGTGTACCAAACACCAATAAATTTCTTTTGATATCTTCAATTGACAAAGGTCTTCTCATATAATCAATAAAGGCTGGCATATCAGGAATATTGTCTAATTCTCGTTTTATGGGGTTAAAGATATTTGTTCCTACGAGTTCATCGATTCCAATTTTATTAAGAGCAACCCTACGGTATATGCAAGGCATACAAACACCACAGTGATTCGTACCTTCCGGATTATCCCTAATATCTTTTCTTGTCCCTCTTTTGCCACAAGAACACGACAAACCATATATTTCTAAAATCAAATCACGATCTTTGCAATTTTCCAACATTTCGCCCTTAGTCATAAGTTCATATTTATTTTCAACAGAGTGATTTAACCCTATTGATTTTACAAACTCTTGAACTTTGTTCAAAAAATAAGGGTGCGTAGTTCTTGTACTACAGCTACTTATTCGAGAATGAGTTAGTGGGTAATTTAATGAAATAGTTCCATTCTCAGGAATCAAAACATCTCTATCGCTATCTATAGAATGAGCCACAAAAACAGCTTTACACAAGAATAAAAATGAACGTCCCCTAAGAGTTGTCTCTTTTTGTACTTTATTGGAATTTGTATCATGACCAGACAAATCTACTCTTGTTTGTATCACATGATAATTTGAATATTTCTTTTTAAGTTCACCCATAATTTTGTTTTGATCAGCTCTTGCGCCCCTAAATGAAGTACCATCATAATGAGATACCAGAACTAATCGATTATCGGGAATTGACAATTGATCTATAACACCTATTAAAGAATCTAATCCTCCTGAAAACAGACTTACTTTTTTATGAGATTTTCGATATCCTTCGTCAAATATTTTTGTACGTTTAGTTACGTCGTACATTGGGAAATCATCTCTCTGTCTGAAAGAAATATCCCACGAATCCCCAGTTAGAAATGAAAGTATTTCTTGTAAAAGGCTTTTATAATCTTCAAAAATCATGAGGTTTTCTACTGGAAATTGCACCTCAATTTGTCTATTCCAACAATTTTCAGCAAACTTCTTTCTTGGTAATAAAATGTCAATACCATAAACGAAACAACCAATCAAGAACAGATCAAAATCAGCACCTGATTGACGTCCGGTGAACTTAAATAGGTTTTTAAAGTCAATGTTTAATAGAACCTCTATTTTGTTATCTTCCAAATCATAACCTAATTTGATTTTGGAGAATTGGCCATGTGTAGGCTTTTGTATATCAATATTAACTTTCATAACCTTCAAATTCTTTTAATGTATCGTTAAATATATTCTTTACTAAATCTTCTCCATCTTTAGCGGCCCAATCAATTTTACTAATATCTCTATGCCGAGAAACATTTTTTACTTTTTCAAAAAGGAAGTCTTTAAGTTGTGTATAAAAATTATCTGTTGCCAATCTACCTTTCTCTTCAATCAATTTTTCGTAGAAGTCAATAGATAAATGTTCATAAAGGTAGTTCGTGTAATATCTTATTAAAAGCTCCTCAATCCCGTATTCATTAATTTTATCTTCGAAATTTTTCCCTAATTCTTCAATTGTTTTAGCATCGCTTCCAATTTCTTCTAATAAATTTTTTTCAGCAACTTTAGCAGCCACTTCATCAATAGTAGAAACAACTCCTGCACAATACTCCAATAAATGATTTATAACATCATTTGCAGTTTTGTCGTTAATATCAAATCCTGTATTTGATAGTGCAGTATTAAAACCACTAGATTTTACACTACTTAAAAAACTGCCCAGTTTTTGAGCCGTTTTTATACCTGCTTTGCCTCCAACACCTGAATGCCCTCTGCCTCCGGAATTAGACCCACCTAATAATTTCACGAAATTGGACGCAACATTGCTCAAAGCATTGTTTGAAATCGTTCCAGTATCACATGCCCTTGTAACACTACCACTTAATGGCGACCAGTTTGGTTTGCCCTGCATACCACCGTAAGATTTTGAAGTTCCCATTATGATTTGATTTTTGGTTCTTTGTTTGTTGTAAATTGGCTAAATTCAGGGTGTTTTCCAATAAACCCTTTTAATGATTCTTTAACAGAGGGTGGAAATTTTTTCTTATCTACATTGCTTAGAGCTTCAATATATATTGAAATGCAATCAAAGCCTTCCTCCAGTGCATAATTAAATAAATCATAATTCCTTTTATTGTTTGGTTCTGTTACGATTCGTTGTTTTATCAATTGGAAAAACACTCTTTGATCATTGGTATTTAATGGCTTAAGCTCCTCATTTAATATTTTTTTAGATAGCTTCTCGGGCATATTTACTGGCTCTAACTTCACCATTAATGATTTTATTATAGGAGAAACCAATAAGTTGCTTTGCATTGAAGATAATTTATCTCTTGAAATCCAGAAATAATCACGTAAGTCAACTTTAGATAAATAGGGATCACTACTTAACCAGTTAATTATTTTGGGCTTATTTTGCCATTCTTTGTATGCATTTGGAATCTCGATTTTATTAGTCCCTTTGGAACAGCAAACCTTTTCCAATTCATCTAATTGACTTGCAAAACCTTTATTTGAGATTTGCCAATTGTACAACATTTCAAAGAGTTTGGGTTCAGCATATTCTAAAATCATTAATTTAGCAAGAATATCATCTTTGAAATCTGGAATCTTTGCGACACTTGCTAATTTTTTTCTTAGCATAAATGTATTTAAGAAGCGTTTTATTTGTCGAGGATTCCCATAAAGACTTTCAGAAATGATTGGAGATAATTTTGCAATCAATGAGACATTTTGTTGTAATTTTTGAATACGATTCTCACCAACCGCCTCTTGAATTTTTGCAAAATCAAAAACTGAGTATCTATCCTTTTCTCTGAATTCTTTAAAAGCATCTATTACTTTGATAAAATCTTCATTATCTAAATCTGTTTCACAGAATAGCAATGTTATATATGTTTCTACTTCGGAGTCCGATAATTTCGGCAAATAGTATGGTATCTGTATTAATTTTTCAAGATAATCATGAACAATCCTAACATTAGAATTTTCTTCATTACGCTCATCTACCATGTCTTTATAGCGATATTCAATTGCATGTCTAACAATCCTAGGGTCTGCACCAATAACAAATGCAGTATTTTTGACATTTAGAAACAATTTTATTGCTTCAAGGTTATCTATAATTCTGTCCGGCAAACATCGATCGAGGTCATCAATTAAGACAATCAGTTTATTGATTTTCGACTTGTCTAGAAGTATTTCAAATTCGTCTCTAAATTTTCTAACAACTTCAAACCTTTCAGAATTGTCAATATCATCAGCATCCTTGACAAATTGTTTTATAAAATCTTCAGTATCCTGTCCTTTAATTTTTGATACTAATTCATCTGGATTTTGAGCAGTATTTTTTAATCCATTTACTATTTGAGGGATAAGACTCACACCTCCGGTTAGATATGCCGCTGTAGCCGGTAATGCTATGTTCTTCAACCCAAAACCAATAACCCTCATCCATTTAATCGATTTGAATAATTTATTGACTGAATCTTTTAATCCCTCACCAAATTTCTTTTCATCTTCAAATGCTTTGACGATAGTTTCAAGTAGAGCTGCCTTTGCATCATCATATCCTTCAAATGTCCAACCATTAAAATAAAGACATGCGGTTTTGTCTTCATTTTCTAAATCTTGTTTGATAACTTCCAAAATACTTGATTTACCACTACCCCAATCGCCAAATAATCCGATTGTAAGAGGTAACATCTTGTCATCCTTCACAAGCTCTTTTATTAGGTTTGCATGTACATCAAATCCAAGAAAGTCTTTATCTGTTATATTGTCTGTCCACATATTATTTTGTATTATTATTTTACCTCAAACACTCTCCCCAATGAATAAGCAACCGTTTGTTCTTCGAAGTTATAGACGGCATCAGTGATTTCGACCAGGGCACTTTCGCGATCTTTGTGGTAGCCGACAAAGAAACGTATGGCATCGTATTTTTTGAGCCAGCGTTTGCCTTCATCCTGATAGGTGTATTTGTTGATTGTGGAAGTCTTTAATAGACGATATTCTTCCTTTTTGGTGCCAGCCACAATTTCTTTAAAGTAGTTTTCCTTGATATTCAGCGTTAGGATTTTCCAGCCAGTTGTATCAATGGTTTTGTTTTCGTGTGTTTCGGCAACGGTGTGCTCAATGACTATTTGACTTGCCGCATCATAACTTATCGGGATTTCTTTAATGATACATTGAATGGCTTTTTCAATGGCTGAATAGGGTACAACAAACCATTCTTCGGGTATGTGATTCCCAATTTTGACCTGCAAGCGAACATCTTTGAATACGCGGTGTATCAGCGATTCGAACATGGCTACATTCATATTGAAAGCTTTCCATGAAGCTACAATTTCTACCTTTGCATTCAGGTAGGTTGGTTCATGTTCGGCATTGGCAATGCGTTCGGCTACAGTGGTGGTACTAAATCCGATTTTATACAGATTTTCGATAGATTTGATTTCCGGATTTTCGGACAATGATTTCAATACATAGATATACCCGGAGGGTTTATCGTCAGTTGTAGCATTGAATCGAGTGTTGAAATACTCGCTTGTTGTTTCGCTGTTTTCACGAACTGTATAACCATTTTCGTATAAAGCCTTTCGTAAAGTGTCCAACTTTACATCAGACATAGTTCCATTTTCAAAAATACAAATACTACGTCCCATTAGCCGGCCTTTGCGGTCTCGATTTTGGTCGAGCACTTCGGCAAGATACACTAACATGCCATCCAACACGAAATAGCATCCGGGATTTTCCAATTGGCTTGAAGTAAACTTCACAAAGCTGCGTTTTCCTGATTTCAACTCCTCATGGACCTTTATAAATCCATCCCGGTATAAATGAAAATCATCACATTTGCGACGTTGTGCAATATAATCGGAAGCATCAATTTTGGGCGTTTTTTTCAGGTGTTCCGGTACCCTGAGTATATCAGAAGCATCATCCACTAGATCTAATAAAGGGTCGTTGAGAAATGCTTCAATATCATTTTCGGTTATTGGCTGTTTGGGACGTAGGAGTTCAAACCGGTCGTAGGGCAAAAGCTGATTCAGCTTTTCTGTATCGTTTAGAAAGCCTTGCAGACGGTTGAACATTAATTTCTCTTTCATTCCTTTTGTTTCGCCCGGCAAACGGTGGTGGAGCTCATAGAATGAGTTTATTTCCTCGAATGATTGAACTAACCTATCATCGGAGGTTTGTTTCAGTTCCGTTGGTTTTACATCGGCAAACAAAGGATCGTTGAATATATCCTGTAATTCTTTTTCTATATCCATCATGCCATTCAACGATTTTTATTCACAAATTTTTGTTTCTCATTCCGAATGACGACAATAGCTTGTGCCAGACGGCGGTTATATGGATTCGGGTCGGTCAATTCAGGAAGTGCGCCGTTGTGCTCTTCCTTGAATTGGGGAAGATATTTTTTGAAAAGAATAATAGCTTCCTCGATAGGCATATCAATTTTACTTTCCTCAATTACATTCTGAACAACCTTTAGTACAGGGGCTGTAACGGATTTGGACAATATTTCATATCCACGCTGAAAGGGATTAATGGTATCAATGAGGTTTATACTCAGGTTGTCGATATTGATAAATCGGCGTCCAATCACCATAAAGGTATTGCCTGCATTTTGTTCGACAGTAGCTCCTTTGGTAACAGCATCGAGTACCAGGTGCTGACGTACTTCTTCTACTTCGTCGGGTGAAAGTTCCGGGTATTTTTCCTGAATGATTTTTGGAATCAATACCTGGTTTATTACTTCAGGGGCAATACCACCACCCATAGAGCGCACAATCATATCATCCTGCAGAATGGTTGCTTTCAGGTCGGTGAGGTCACCGGCCACAATTTCTTTGGTGCGTTCGGACGAAAGCGGTTTTAATCCTTCCACAAAAATGCGGGGTGTATCATCGTTGCCCGATTCTTCGTCTTTCTTCGACTTGAAATTCCATGAAGGAGCCATCACCTGTTCCATGAGGAGTGATACGGTAATGGCTTTCAACATATCGTTTACGGCTACTTCCACTTTTTCCTGTACAGCATCCGGGCAAGCAATCAGGTTGGTGAATTGTGCGTGCGATTTGCCTTCACAGTCGCGTGTACAACGCCCGATAATCTGCACCACTTCGGTAAGGCTTCCACGAACCCCAATGGTAAGGCAGTGTTCGCACCATTGCCAGTCGAAACCCTCTTTGGCTGTGCCCAGTGCAATGATAATATCCACAGCATCGGGTTTGTGCATTCGTTGCAGGAATGCTTGCAACTGGAGGCGTTCGCGGGGATTATCTTCCACCAAATCAGCAATTTTAAGCAACTGCCCATTCGGAGTTCGTACGGTGTAAATACGGGTTTCGTAGTTGATTTCCACCGTTTCGCCAATTTTATCAATGATCTGTTTTACTTCGTCGTATTTATCGCCTGTTGAAGCACGGGAATTGACCGAAGGAATATGAATGATTGTTTTCTTAGTCAGGTCTAACACTTCCATAATGGCGGTAAGGTAGGCTCCTTGATAGAAATGATAGCCAATACCCAAACTTTTCAGGTATTTGTAGCCGTTGAGCTGTTCGTAGTAATTGTAGGTTACCGGGTGGAAACGGTTTTCGTCGTCGGGACGAAGTACCGGCACACCATCGCCACGGAAGTAAGAGCCAGTCATGGCGATTACATGGGCATTGGTTTGTGTCATCAATCGGTGAACCAAGTCGCCGAGCCCGCTATTGGCATCGGCAGAAACATGGTGAAATTCGTCAATGGCCAGCAAGCAGTCAGTAAACGCCTCATCGCTGAGTTCCTTTGCCGCAAAGCGCAGAGTAGCGTGTGTGCAAACCAAAATTTCAGCTTGTGCGTCGGCAGTAAATTCTTTAAACCGTTTGACCTTGCTTTGCTCATTCTCTGCATCGCACAAGTTGTAATACTTCGCCACGCGCCAATCGGTAAAGAAACCGAACTTTTCCAAATCGGTATTGGCAAAGGATCGGCCAATTGTTTTTTCGGGTACCGCAACAATGGCTTTCTTCACGCCCTGATAGCGAAGCTTATCCAACGCCAGGAACATGAGCGCACGACTTTTGCCTGAAGCCGGAGGGGCTTTCAGTAAAATATACTGTTTAGCACGTGCTTCGTAAGCTTTAGCTTGCATTTCACGCATACCCAAGGGGTTGGTATTTGTGGCTTTGCCTGTTTGGGCGTAGTTTATATTGACGATATTTTCCATTTGTATTAATTGCAAAACTTAATGAGCAGATTTACTCGCTATTGTTTATATTGTCATTTTATTTCTCAATTTCAATTTCAACAATAGACTTACAATAAGCATCGCTTCCAATCAAATTTTTTAAAACTGTTTCAAAGTTGCGAAGTTCTCTGTCCTCTAATAATTGTTGTTCATTTGATTTTCCTATATGTCCTTTACGTAAATACATTTCAATAGCTTTATCTATACCGCTTAATGTTGTTGGCATATCGCTCAACATAAGTGTGTTGTTTAATGTATCAACAGCAACGAATAGGGGATATGGCCTCCCAGAAGTCGGAATGTCTATTAGCTCAAAACTTTTTTCTTTATAAAATGTATTGGCTCGTTTTTTTATATCCGAGTCTAAATCTTTAGGCAACACAATTTTGAATTTAAATTGATTGTAGCTTTTCCCATTAACTTCAATCATAGAATTTTGAGAGGATAAATATTCGCAAATCGGCTGGACGAAATTATTAAAATATCCAATTGCTAAAACAGTAGAAGGAAGCAGCCCTAAAACTCCTAAATGAATTTTCGCCTCTATTTGTCGCTTTAATTTTTCTAAACTTTCAAGTAAGGAGTTTTTATCCAATGTAGGTTTCCCTTTACCTAATATCCTATTTTGTTTTTTACATTTGAATTTTACCAATGTATTACCAAATAAATCACTTGGCAGTTTGACATCTTCATCTTGAATAATAAAAGCATTATCCTTTCCTAATCTACCTAAAAATAAACCAAATTCAAAAACAACATTGTCACGGGGAGTATCAAAAACCTGTTGTCTTGATTTTGTGTAATCATCTTTGGTGAATATCATAAAGCCAAAATCAAAAAGACTTGCTTCTTTCATAAGAGTTTCCAAAAAATTCTCATTGTATTTGAAAATATCATCACTCCATAAATAACATTCATAGTCTTTTTCAAAGAATGCTTTCACTTCTTTTGCAATGTATAGTCCTTCACTTGAAGAACCGATAAATATTCTTGGTTTCATTATTAACGGTTGTATAAATCGACAAATATTGTTGTAAGTTCAGTCATTAGCTTTCTAAGGTTGAGTAGTTTATTTTCGTTATTCCTGAAAATAAATTCTTTCCCATCAACAGAAACAATTCTGTCAGAATGAGTTGTGTTTTTGCAAATACTATCTAATTGCAAATAAATAGTATAAACCAATTCATAATATGATTTGTCTATGTATTTTGAAATATCTATATCGTAACAAATTGCATTTATATCAAAACTGCTTAAATCAATATTTTGATTTGAATCTGCTTTAATGTTTTTCAAAAAGCGAATCATCTTTTTCAGTCTATCATTTGTTTGATTTCCTCGTTCGTTTATTCGTTTAATGCTTAAAAATGGATAATCTACTGGACATCTCTCTTTTCTATTTTTATCATATACTTGTATGCCTCTAAAATCAGCATCTTTGTCATTAATAACCGAATTGACATTGTCGTACCAACTTGCCGTAACAATATCAACATCTCTTTTTAAGCTCAAATTTCTTATCTTGATTGCTTTGCCGTTAGAAATATCACACTGAATATATTTTTGTTGTAAAATATTTTCACTGTCTAACCGGATTTGCCTCAGGTCATCGGTTGGAGTTCCTAAATAGGGAGAGAAGTTTTGAACCTCCTTTTCTAATTTATTTATGGCGTTTGTCGAATAATTAGCTTTTTCTATGTATGAGTTGAGTACGCTTTCAATTCCTGCTCTGTCCCAAGAATAAAATTTATCGCAGATTGTCAAAAGGTCAATATCGCTCGAACCTTTAATGTGTGTATTGGTCATTACAGACCCCTGATATTTAAAAATAACGTTTGATAGAGGAGCCAAATGCTCTTTTACTCTTTCTCCTGCTTCTTTACTTTTTTGTGTGTATTCAGGTTCTACACCACGCATAGCCAGTTTTATATACTTTAATATATCTGTTGAAGCGTCAGAAAGGTCACTAAACATTTTCCTTTCGATAAGTAATTCTCTGTCTGGATTTAACCTGTTCTGTACACTTTGTGCAAGTTGTCTATAATCTGCCATATTTTTTATTCCTTTTCGTTTTACATATTTTCTTCGTTGGTGTTGTTTTCAATAAAATCAATTAACAGATTTCTAAAGCCTGTTAGGTGGTTTTTTCTTTGTGTGAGCAGCTCCGTACATTTTTGGTCGCAGCTGGGTACCTGTTCTATTTATTTGTGTATTAAGTTGTTTGTATTGAGCTGAATACGTATTTGTCAAGCTGGATACCAATTTTCAATTTGTTGGTATCTACAAGGTTTCTCAAACAACGAAATTCTGTAACATTAAAACAAATGTGCAACTTCGGCAAAACTTCGGCAACTTCGGCAGTAATCAGGCAAACGACCTTATCGGAAATTTATCGGAAATACCGGAAATTTATCGGAAGCTTATCGGAAATAGAACTTTGTTGTTTTGTAATCACCTTGCCTTATAAGAATTCCTTTGTCCACTAATACCGATAAATCAGTTCTTGCAGTTCTATCAGTAACGTTAAATTTGGCAGCATATTCCGTACTTGTTATTTCACCTTTTGCTTTGAAAAAAAGAATTGCATCTACTTGTCTTTCATTTAAGCCAAGCTTCTTTAACTGTTCTTCTGTAAGATTATCTTTGAAAATTGTAACCACGAATCCTCCATCACGTTCTGTAAGTTCGGGTTCGGGTAATTCGGCAGCTTTACAAGTCTCAATAATTTTAAGCGTTCCACGTCCCCAACTATCAATAAGCCCCCCTTTGAAACACACATCAGCAATAATCGGATTTCTCGGTTTTGAAGAATGGGTACGTTTAAGAGCATCTAAACTAATACCTTCCGGCAACTGCCCATCATTCCATACACTTATTTTATCGTCGTACACCCTTATTTGCGTTTGAGCGCCCATATAGTTTCGGTGTACCAGTGCATTCAATAACATCTCACGAATAGCCGGAACGGGATATTCGCCTTTTTCTACCCTGTACATTCCCTCAAATTCGATAGGGCGCGTAAGGAATTTATGGTTTAATTGCGCCAATACATTTCTTAACTGTAGCACAAGATTTCCTTCTTCTACTTCCTGAAAACGCAAATCTGCATCGTCCTTAGCAAACCGTCCAATTTTTACGGGCGTATTGGAATAAAACCGTCCGGGATCTTTGCCGAACAAAATAATAGCAGCCCGTTTGAGCTGTCCATTTTCGGTAAGTCGGAGTTTTTCCAAAATTTCTTCAGTTGATAAACCATCTACATCGGGCAAACGCCCTTTTTCTTTGGAAATCTGTAAAAAGTATCTGAATGATTTTTCATCAATATCATCGATAGTTGCCCGGGGTTCAATCACATCGTCCCAGGTTCTTCCCGATTTGCGCAACAGAAATTCATTGAGAGAAGCACCGGTTAATTCATGTTTTGTACTTCCACTCCTGTAATAATACTTTCCCCGCAGGGAAATAGGCACCGCGTAGGACGGAGTGATTATTTCAATTAAATAATGCTCTCCCTCCTGCTGAAGATTTACTTCGGCAGTAATTCCCATTGTATCTCTGATTTTATTGGGAATGTCATCCATCAACCGTTTATAATTTTCGACACCCACTACATTGCCAAGGTCATCTTTACCTATGTAAATAACTCCGCCTTGTGCATTGGCAAAGCCGCAAATCCATTTGAGGTATTCATCGTGCCAACTTTCTTTGTATTCTACGTTTTGAGTTTCGGGCATAATCTGATAGTTTGTTAAAGTAAATTTCTATTTTTAGCCATTTCAATCTCCTCTATAATATATTGCTGCATAAATGATAACACCTCACTTTTACAGTCCAATAGCTCCAATAACTCCGTTTTGTAATTAGAAACCTGAGGTTGTAACAGAGCCTGCGGGTTATTAATGGCTAAAAACTCAGTCATGTATTTGTTGTAGTTGATTAAGAGTTTGTGCAGTCGAAGCATTTTATTGAATAACTCGGAATTCTCTTCTATGGGAAATAACGAGTGTTTGGTTCTCATAAACGATTCTACATAAACATGGGCAGTAGTAATAGGAGCGATTGTATTGCTGCTCATTATATTGGCTTCGAGTACCAATGCTTTATTCAGGATATTTGTGAGTGCATTTAATTCCTCTTGTCTAATCTGTGTTACTATCAATGATTTTTGATAATCCAGTTCTTTGTTCTTTCTTATTTCGTCACTTTTATCAATGGCATTTGTCAGGCGGATAAATACGGCAATATTCAGAACCGTAAAAACGGGTGCTAAAATACCTCCTATATAGCCTCCAAAGTTTGCCCAATCCTGGGTAGAATGAGATATGCCCTGATTAAAAATCAAGAAGTAAGCTCCAACGGTCATTACAATTGAAACGGCGATAACAATACCTACGGTTTTACTCATTCTATTCATTTCTTCGTCATTTTTTCGTATAAGGCAAACAGGTGTTCCAACCGTTCTTCATCGGAGGTGAAGGGAGCCGGGCGGTAGCAGCTTTCCACTACGCGGTCCAGGTGGGTGTGGGCTTCGCGGAGGTTGGCGGGCATTTTGTCCGGGTCGTACATCTCGGCCAGCGTTTTTTCGGTGTGCATCTCGCGGGCTATCAGCACCGCTTCGGCGGCTTGCTCTATTTCCGCCCGCTTGACTTCGGTGATTTTTGGGAAAGGAAAGGTGTTGTAACAAAGCGTGGCCGAATACCGATAACGAGTTTCCAAACGACCTCCCACTGCTTTTACCCATGCCATGTGCATTTTGGAAGTAAGTATGCCGAAAAGCCAAAGTTGAGCATCGTAAATGGCGAAGGCGGAGTTTGAAATAACTGTATTTTCGTCTAAGAAGCCTATTGGAATATACTCCCGACTTTCCGACGAAACAGCAGGAACAATGATTGATTCACACATCTCCTCAATAAATTCGCGGAATTGGTGTGGACGTTCCGCTAATTTCTGACCTGCAATATCTGAACTTTTTAAACGGAGGTCTCTTGTTTTTGACATTCTTTCGGCAATATATGGATTAGAATTTGCACGTCCTAAATTTTTATCCGAAATCCAAAAACAGTATCGCTCTTCTCCTCTGATAAACTCCTGCGATCCCATAATTCTTTTTATCAAATCTGCATCGTATGGATAATCAGAAATAAATTTTTCCTTATCTGTTTTTGCCATAAGAAGATTTCCATTATCATAAGGCATACAACCGAAACAAATTTTCGGCAATCCTTTTGGTATTGAATTACTTTTAAACACGATTGTATTTCCTCCAGCTGTCAAATAAGGGTTGATATTATTAACTAATTCTAATGTTTCATCTCTGTAAAGTTTTCTTTTGCCCGAAAACTCATTAGATAAGCCCACTATGGCAACTGTTACACCAGCATTGTATTTCGCATTATTTGACCATTTAAAAGAAGTATATGCAAAGAATACCGTTAGATTTAAATTGTAAATATATGGCCAAAGCATACTAACTTGCTCTCCCTGACAAATAGAGTTTGTGGTAACAAACGCACACTTTGCATTTTGATTATGAATATATTGAGCGGCCTTCCAGAACCAGGCTGCAATATAGTCAAGCGTTTTATTATCCGAAAGTTCTGATAAAGCAAAAGCCATATCCGCTTTTTGCTTCTCATCTTGGATTTTACTTCCCAAGTACGGCGGATTCCCCATTATATACACTTCCTCGTCGGGGGTATGCGGACACACGGTGTTCCAGTCTATGCGGCAGGCATTGCCGTGTACAATATTTCCGCTGCAGCGGAGAGGCAGCGCATCTACGTGAGTCTGGAAGCGGCTTTCGAAAGCCTTGTTCATCTGGTGCTCGGCCAGCCACAGCGAGAGCGTGGCGGTTTCGTGGGCAAATTCGTCAAGTTCTATGCCATGAAACTGCGTAAGCGAAATATTGGAAAAAGGAATCTCCAATAGTCCGTGGTTCAGGCTTTCAATTTGTTCCCAAATCAGTATTTCGAGTTTGCGGAGCTCCTTGTAGGTAATAATCAGAAAATTGCCGCTACCACAAGCAGGGTCAAGGAATTTTATCTTCGAAATGCGTACCAGCAACTGGCGCAGCTTCTTTTCGTTGGTGCGCGAGTCGGCAAATTCGGCATATAGTTCGTCTAAGAAAAGCGGCTGAATGAGTTTCATAATGTTGCTCACCGAAGTATAGTGCGAGCCCAGCGAGCTACGCAACTCGGGCGATATAACCGCCTGAATCATGCTCCCGAAAATATCGGGATTGATTTCCGCCCAGTTCAGGTCGCCACATTCGAGCAACAAGCGGCGGGCTTTCCAACTCAACGTTGGTACATCGTGGTGCTCGGCAAAGAGTCCGCCGTTTACATAGGGAAAACGGCTGATATGAGCAGGTTTTGAAGCACGAAGCGTGGCATCGTTGGTGCTCATCATATCGAATGCCTCGCTGATTATAGCGCTCAGGTCGCTGCCATCGGCCAGCGTAAAATCGTTGAGCGTAGAGGTGAAAATCTTGTCGGGAAAAATGCCTGTGTCTTCGGCAAAGAAGCAAAACAACAGGCGCGACATAAACACGTTGAGCGACTGAATGGCTTGTGTGTCGGTATAATCTATTTCGTTGTAACGGCGTATCTCATCGAAAATGCGTGCCATTTTATACGCTGCTTTTACATCGGCATCGCGTTCCTCGGGCGCATGGTAACGTTCAACTCCAGCCAGCGGCATTAGAAACTGATAGTCGTAGCGCAGACGTTCCACCGTATTTTCGTAGCTTTCTTCCTCCAACGGATCGTAGCCCAATATCGTGTCGCCATCGCTAACCACTAACAGACGCACCGCTTTCAGCACTTTGGCATCTTGTTTCAGGGCTTCGAGCGCCTCCACCAGATTTTCAGTAGTGCAATGGGTGTAAGCCAGCAGTTTTTTTACTACAATGCTGTTGGGCTGTTTCGAGAGATTATCTTTTCCGTCCTTAATGCGGTTGATACGGGTCTCGGACATGCCGTTGAAAATGCGCAGCAGGTCGTAGCCCAACTCGGGAGCGGAGGTGTTTTCGTGTAGTTCGTGCAGACGGGATTCTATGGTTTGATAGGATATGGTGGTGGACATGGGTATGATTGGGTGTGAATATAATTAATAGTTATTATTTTTCCATTGCTTAAAAATCTTTGGAAAAAACTTAGTGCATTTAAAATCGTTTTGAAATATTCTATTGGTTATATATTGGTTATCCTCAATTTTATCAAATTCATTTTTTAATGTATTCCAATTATCATGAAGGTAATCTTCAAAATCGGTTTTTTCATTGCTATTCTTAAAGTAAATGATATTAGGATAAAAATCAAAATCCATAATCTGAGCGGTTGAATGATCTCTAATTATCAGTCTGTTAAGCAATTCTCTATTAGAATCCTTTACATAACACCAATAGTAATAATATCTGCTTGAGTTATTATCAAGATCTAAATGTATAAAATCAGGCATTAAAACAGAATATTTTGAATTTGAGATAACTTCATCTGTTTTAATTACAACATTTTGCCATGTAATTTCAACCCTATATTTGTGCCAAGGAACGTAAATACCTATGTGATCCCACACTGTATTTGTGCCATTTTCCTCCTCTCTAATTTCTTGAATTTTGAATAGTTCACTAGAATACTTATAATACAATTCATTAGCATAAGAATCAAATATCCAATTATCTGTATCTTTAATGTAGTAGTTGAATTTTTCAAGCGGACTGGCATTTAAATGAAACCTTTTTTTCCACAACAATTCTGCTTTATCATAATCAGCTGTTTTATCAACCGGAGTATTGGTATCTTGTATTCTGGTATAAATATTACCCTGTTTTATTACTTTGTCTTTATCGGCCTGTGTTTTCTTCTTTTCAACATAATCTTCTTCAAGTACATACGGGGTATTTGTTGTGTTTTCAATTACAATAATATCAAGGGTGTTACCTTCTATTGACAATGTTTCAACTTTAACAATGGGTCTAAATTGGCCAACAAATCTTTTTGTCCTTAAAAAACTTATCAGGTGTTCAGTTTTTTTTCTATTCTTGTCGGTTGATATATCATTTAATTCCCCGGAATTAGCTACTCCGATAATAATATAGGCATCTCTATTCTCGATATTATTTGCCATGCAAATAATATCGTGTAATAAATCGGCATTACTTTCGTGCCAGATTCTTTTAAAATCCCAATATCCACCTTCGGTTTTTCTTGCGATTAATTCAACAACAATATGCTTTAAATCATTCATTCACAATTTGGTTTATCTTTCCTTGTACTGCATTTAACGCTTTATCTGCCAATTCTCTCTCTCCAACCAATACTTCCAGCACCTTATCCGCCAGCCAAAGAGTAAGCGGCTCATTATCAACTACAAAAAGCAGTTTTGTAAGTGCAACAACCTGTTCGCGTTTAGCAGGTCTGTCACCCCTTTCAATATTGCTAGAATTCGGTATGTCCAACTATAAAGCTGCGACCAAATGACGTTGAAGCTCTTGCAATCTTTTGTTATTTTTCTCAAAAAGTGATTTATTTTAATTTTTTCTTTAGCTTTACAATCCTATCATCCAATTCAGCACTTATTGTTTCTTTATTCTGGTGTTGATAGTTATCCAAATGACTAAATAACAATCCTGATTTATCGAAAGAAGGAATATTTTCCATAGATTCAATCAAGCCTAATACACGTTCTACGTCCTGATTAGCATCTAACTTTGCAGTTAGTATTTTTACGATATACCCTTTTTGAGTATTGTTACCTTTCTGGACTATAACGGACAAAAACTCAAAATTATCTGCGTAATCATTATAACTATCTTTATTAAATGAGTTTACTGCTAATTTAAGAAATGGATTTGGCAAACTATTTACAAAAGAATAATCTTTTTCAACAATCAATACTGCAAGTTGATTCTTATATCGTTCTTGTTCAATTAATATTTCCAACAAATCAAATACTTCTACTGAATTTTTATTTTGAGCAAAGGTTAGTATATCATTCAATTTAGTTTTTGATCTTTCATCAGTAATTATATAATTTCCTTTTTTATCCTTCTGATCAAAACAATGCTTTAATACTATCAACCTATCATTTTTGCTGAAATCATCGTTATCATCGAATATTAGATTTAAAATTGGTTGCAAAGAATATCCTTTGTTAATAAGTTGAATAAATTCATCGTTAAGATACTTGTAACCCAGCAACTTGCCAAGCTCAGTTTTTATATCTGTATTATTATTTGTTATACGATAAGTATTAATTACAAAATTGGTTATTTCTGAAATGAACTTTTCATTCTCGATACATTCATCAATAAAATTCTGTTGTGTGCACCAACTTGGTTGATTCCACCAATTTGACTGTGTTTTATACTCAGGTCTAACAACTTTCCTATCTTTTACAATTAAATCATATAAAGTTTGAGGCTGATTTGTCAATTTTCTATCAGGAATTAAATCTAGCAATGGATTTATAAAGATTATTATTGGGCCAATTTCATCCATTGTTTTTCCTCTCATTCTTGACTCATCGTTATTTTCTCCAATAATCTTTGCGAATAAATGTGCGTAAGATTCAGCATCGATATTTTTCTTACATTTGAATATCCATTCGATTTTTTTATACTCATCTGTCTCTACATCCAACAAAATCTCACCATTATCATCTTTAGGCAATTCTGCTATTCTCTCTTGAACAAATTTATTAGAAAACAAATGAATTAGTTGATCTTCAGAGTAATCTATTGGATTAATATCATCGTGATAAAGTGTAAACGTAGAGGACAATTCTATGGAAGTCTTTTTATCTTGAAAAATCCGTAATGTAGCATTGAATAAGGATTTCCAATACGAACCTTTATCTTGACTTTCTGAGCGCTTACAATCATCAATTATTGCAGATTTGATTTTACTGTCTTTTTGCGTATCTCTAAGTAAGGCATATTTGCAAAGATTCTCATGATTTTTGGTCTTGGAAATAACTATTGAAATATAAGGTTGAATTCGCTCATCAATTCTTTTTGCCAAGTGTGGTTCTATTGAAATCTTATTATTGACGTAAGCCATCAAATCAAAGTAGGCAACCACATCTGTGTCTATCAATAAATTCCTAATAGCTTTATCGATTCTATCAAAAATATAATTTGCTATGTGTTCTTTATCGTCATTCCAAACACTTAGAATTTTCTCTGAGTTAAATGTTTCAATTGCATCTTTTACATCTGCTGCAATATCGTCAAATTGGTGGTGTGAATTGGTCAATACTTTACTTAAGTCAGATATATCAACTTTCCCAAGAGCTGTTTGAGCAATACGCATAAAGCGTTTTATGTTTTCGTCCTCACCTTGATATTCTTCATTGAAAATTTTGGGGGAGTTGATTATTTGATCGTAATACTTAGAATACTCTTCCCTTATGATAAGTACACAGCAAATCAGAGTTTCATTTTTTTCTGTAAAGTCAGGTTCATAATAATTTAGCTCAGCCAATAAATTGTTAAACAGCTGAATAATCCGACGAGGATTCTTTGCATATTCTTTTGAAGCAACATTTGTCGTTTCTGGTTTGAAATTTATTTTCGATTTTTCGGATATTTGCTTGGCAAAGGAATACATATCCGCTACTTCATAAGGTTTAATACGAATGGTAACATTGAAAAATTTGCGTAAGAACTCTTCTTTTTCCTTATCACAATCCTGATCCGTTTTGCTATTATTTATAATGTGCTTTTTTAGAGCTTCATCATCAACCGGAATTACAAATACAATACTATATGGTTCAGAGCCAAAGAATGTTTTTATATCCGTAAGTAAGTTATAAGCTACTTCGCTACTGCATCTGTCTATATTGTCAATTACAATGACGAGTTTTTCTAAATTCTGAACTGAATTATCGCCTTTTATCCATTTTAATACTTTATTTGGCGTTGACAAAGAATTAGAAACTATTTCTTTGAAACATTCTTCAAATTGTTCCGGTGCAAATAAATGTGGCTTTGTAACAGAGATTTTTAATTTTAGAATTAATCCTTGGAATATGGTATAAATTAATGCGGCAAAAGAAATTGTGGACGATAATATTAATCCAGTTTTCCATGTATTCTGATCAACGAATGAAAGTGATATTAAAAAACCTACAAAGAGTACTAATAGAACAATAATTGAAATTGGAATATTTTTCCAATTAAACTTATAGGTTTCGCCAACATCTGTAGATTCATTCTCATAGAATTTTTTCATCAAATCAGTTTCTTCATACTTTAATTCCTCACGTAGCTTCAGCAAGAACATTCTTCTGAATGAGTCGTTAACATATTGCCACGCATCATAAGTTACAAACTTTATTTTCTTTTCATCAAAGTCTTGTTGAGTAGTTTTGACGATTGACGATTTTCCTGTTCCCCAATTACCGAAAAGTCCAATAGTGAAAACTTTATTGGGCTCAGTATTATTTATAATTTTACTCAGGTTTTCAGCGTAAATTTTCGTTTTAAGAAAATCGCTTTCCTTCAAGTTAATCTCTTTGTCAATGATAAATTTGTTTTGCATATATTTCTTACATTGATAAATAAAATACTATCTGTTGTTTTTGAGCGCTATATCCAACGCTTTTTCAGCCAACTCTTTCTCCCCATCCAGTACCTCAATAACTTTATCTGCGAGCCACAGTGTAACCAACTCTTTTTCATCGGTAGAAAGAAACTTTGCAAGAGTCACCACCTGTGTGCGTTTTATCGGACGGCTACCCCGTTCAATCTTACAATACATAGGAGTGTCAATTTCTAAAGCCTCAGCCAGTTGACGTTGGAAGAGTTGCTTTTCTTCTCTTAATTGTTTGATTTTATCTGCAAGTAGCATACTTGTTACTATTAAGATTGTTTTTGAGTTGTCAGAATATGGCAAAGATAGACATTTATTCACAAATAGAACAGGGGTATAGGAAAAGTTTTCAAAACATTATTAGAAAGCAATTATTTCCTATTGATATTTGTATTCATTGTATATGGAAAGTTTATTTAGTTGTTGTTTTAGAGTAACTTCCGTGTGCTTGCCGAACTAATAAGCCTGCATTTATAAACCGGGTAATTTGTTTTTCGGCTGTTTTGTCGGGGATATTCAAATTTTTGGCTACAGCAAGATAAGTCTGGCGGTCAAATTCAGTAGGCAAAGCATCCAATAATTGGCGTTTGTGATTTAATGGCTGTGGTGTTGCGGTGTCTTTGGGCAACAGCTCAAAAATGAATGCTGCATGTAGCACAAGTACTTTTACCATTTCCATAACCGTATTGAAATCAACATCAGAGCAAACCAGAACTGAAGCCACCTCTCCGGTATCTATGATTCTGAGGGCGGTCATAATCATTGCCAAACGAAATGCAATCAAACCCAATCGACGAATGCTTCCTACATAGTCATCTCCGCACAATTCGAGATATTGAAGCTGAGTTTGTTCAAAGTAAGCGTTGAACGCCTTTTGTTGACTGCTTGAAAAAGCAAACCGAAATCTGCCCAGTTGCTGACGAAGAAAAAGATTGAAACCCAGAAACTCCTTTCCGTAAACATCAAATTTGTGTTCAAGGGGTTGCTCGTCATCCCCGGCAAACACATCTTTCCATATTGGACGAAGGTTCATAAAGTAGAACATAAAACGGCTGAATAAGCCGTTTTCGGCGTTCGGAATCAATGAAGATACTTGCTTGGGAGTACCCGATAAAAGGGCTGACAGTTGAGGGCTTGCCAGTTCGACAAATTCTCGGTCTTTTCGACGATTGTACGAAATTGTTTCGTGGTGAAACGCCTTGCGGAAACCATCTGAATAATTTCCGTGTTCGGACTTGAATGTCTGTGCAAGCGTATCTCCCTCGGTTTCAAAAATCAATCCCTTTTCGTTATTCTCCTTGAGCAATTGAAACAATCCTGTTGCGCTGTTATTGGCCGGAATAATCAGCGTTCTGAGTGGTGGTTCTTCGGGCTTTTCTTCATGTGCTTTGTCGCTGCTGGCATTGTACTGTGTGAGTTTCAGTTTGTATTCTTCTTGTTCTGCTTTACATTGCTGGCGCATCATTTGGTGAATGGGTTCTACCAAACGACGGCAAAGGGAAAGCCTTCCTTTGCCTGCTGAAGCCTTGGCTGTAACAAAAAGAAACAAGTTTGGGAATACTTCATGCTGACCATACACTCCATACACATTGGGCATACATGCACTGAAAACAGTCAACGAACCTAATAAAAGTAAGTCGGCATCTTCGGAGGAATCTGCATTTGAAGTAATTGCCTGGAGTAAACCGGGCAAGGTTTCAAATATTTCTTTTGGGAAAGCTGGAAGTGAAGCCCCCTCTGACTCCCCCATAGGGGAGAAATCTACTTTCCCCAGATTCTCCATTTCCCCAGATTGGGGAAATGGGGATTTTTCCTGAGATTCTTTTTTATGTACCGAAATTGGTTGCTTCACGGCAATATCTATTCCTGCTGACTTGGCCAGGTGGTAAAGCGTTTTGATTGTAACGCCGTGGCCGTGCGAAGCAAGGCAGGCGGAGTATTGTTTGTCGGTTTCGCTTTGCGAATAAGACGGATAAAAACGACTTAGTCGGTGGTAATAATTCCGGCCGCTTTCGCCCAAAGCGTCAGCGAGGGCAAAGCCAAGGTCTCGCCAATCGGCATAATTGGGGGCAATATCGGTGGCGGTGGATTCGATACGGGTTACAATCAATTCCAAATCAGACCTCACCCCTGACCCCTCTCCAAGTGGAGAGGGGGAAAGTGCATCTGAATTATGAGATTTTTGCGATTCAATCTTATTGGGTTCTGTGGGTTGCCAGTCTGTCGGGTTAAATTTTTTCTTGCTCATATTGATTATACAGTTGAAGGTTTGTAAAGTGGATTAATGTAAGCCAGTGGGTCGTATGGCAGAAAGCAGGCGCGGGATATATCCCGCCCTGATTTGTCAACCTCAACACCGTAGGTTTGTTGAATGTAATTTGCAACCGCAGCAAAATAGTTGCTGTGTGTTGATTGTTTGGTATCAATAGAGATTATCCATTTCAATCCATCACCGGAAGGACTAACGAAAAGCATTTGCGTTTCAAAGTATTCATCTTGCAAAAGTTGCTTGCGAAGCAGATCAACGCTTTGCAAGTGGTCAAAATCAATGCACAATAAGCCGGAATGGCTTATGAGTGCTTTATCGTTCCTGGTTTGAAACATTCCTGAAAAAGTACAGTAATCGAAAGTTGAGGCTTTGTATTTCCGGGCTTGTTTCGGGTCTTTTATTCCTCTTAGTTTTTCAGTTCGTTGTTTTGCATATTCGCCGACAATGTAATTGTAGGCATCAAGTAAAGAAATTGACTTGTGAGGAATGGTATTCCGAACGGGAGCTTTGAAGAAAGAGAAATGCCTCACCACAATGTCTGAACTGCGATTTGTTTGATTGTTGTGATTACTCTGATTTTGTATTTCAGTATTCGAAATTCGGTTTTTGTAAAAATCGAATTTCTCACCAATATGAAGGTTCATTTCTTTATTTAGCGTTTGCAGCAACTCATCTCCTGACTGTTTGTAATACAGTTCGGCAAAGTCGAATGCATCACCGGCAGGGATAGCGTTTTCGCTATCCAAATGCCGAGCGAGTTCTTTATCCCAAGCATTGCCCAATATATTCTCTTTCTCAATGAAGATATTCAATGTCGGCTTGTCGGCATTGAATGGGTTCTTTGTTGGCATACAAGTCCTCCCCGAAAGGGAGAGGACTGTTTGATTAGGATAATACAAACTCAAAATATGGGCATAAATTCCAATGCCATAATGCGTTTTAGACAATATTGCCAGTTTATTTATCTCTCCCATAATTCTGAATTTTACGCATTGTGTAATTGTCAGATAGGATTTTGATAATATCCTGACGGCGATAGTAAAGCTTGTTGCCAATACGTGAGAATGGCAATAAGCCATTGGAACGTAGTGTTTGAAGTGTTCGGGGAGATACGTGTAATGCTTGCATTACGTCCTGATTGTCGAGCCAATCCTCAAGAGAAGTATCTTCGACTGGCTTTGGAGCTAAATGAGATTTGTCTGATCCGGCAAAATGTTTGCGGAAGTCAACGGCCAAGGACTCGTTGCTGTTCTGAAAATAATCTTTCAGAATGTCAACTAATTGTTGGTTTTGTTTATAGTCATTCATTTTACAATCCTCCCTTTTTTAGCGACAAATTCTGCTGCTTCAGCTTGAAGTTCCGCTGCGGTTTTGCGCTTGCCGGATTTAAGCCATTCGTCAATTTCCGATTTAAGGAACATGAGTTTTTTCCCATGTTTGTGATTCGGAATGAGCCTTTGCCCAACCCATGCATAAATGGTAGGTGCTGCCGGGTGGTCGGGGTGGTAGTCCTGAAACTCTTTCAGATTAAACCAGCGATCCGATTCATGTGTTTCCGATTGTCCTTTAGCTACGAGAGCTTCCAGATTTTCAACTTTCTGGATAAGATAAACTATTGCCTGTGGCAATTCATTGAAAGAAATTTGTTCTGAAAACATATTGATATAGTTTTCGGCGATTGGGCTTCCTTCTGTGCCAATAAAAAGAAAACCACGACTTCAATTGAAATCGTGGTACAAAAAAATAGGAAACAATACCCTACAACTGGTTGTACAACCGGTTGGAAATTCAATATTGTTTTTGCTTGTCTATTGATATTGACATGTTTAGCGACTTAAATAATTCGTTTGCTCTTTCAATGTCCTGGGCGTGGTGTTTGGGGCTGAAAGTGATTCCATTCTGAGCATCATTGTAAATGCTTTTATGGGAATTGCCGGTAAGAAATGCAATGAATTTGCAAATGTCTGTAAGATCATTATGGGCGGTTCCTTTGTCCAGAAGCTTTAGCATTTCCATTATTGCAACGGATTTTACTTTTTGTGTTGCCTTGTCGGTGCTTTCCTCATTGTCCGGATTTGAATCTTTCTCGCTTTGCGGTGTGGCTGCCTGGCGAAAGAGTTTGATTTTGTTTTCTAAGTTTCCGCAAATATCCTCCGGGTATTGTTTGGAATACAGGGCATAGTTGATAATTTCCAGTAGTTCTGCAGCTCGTTCGTTGGGAAACTTGTGATCTTTCAGAGCGTCTACAATATCATTGACATTAATTGAGGGGTTGTTCTTCTGAGATATCTGGCGTTGGAGATATTGAATTTGTACTTTTAAAAGGTCTAAATAGGCCTTGCTTGGATTGGGTAAATTCTCCTCTCTTTTACATTCTTCGATATATTCATGGAATTGCTCCTCGTGTGATTTACAAGCAAGAATAGTGCGTAATTTATCAAACTTCCAGGAGAAGTGTTTTTCGCTGGCCAGCCACTCAGCTTCGGATAATTTTTTCTGTTCTTCTTTTGGTTGGTCTGTTTCAATGCCGTAGGCGGAAGGGTGTTTGGCTTGGTTTTCCTTGAGTTTTATAACCGCTTGTTCGAATGGTTCGAAATAGGGTTTAGCATCTTCATTGTAAGCTCCTTTTTCTTTGATCAGTGTCAAACAACTTTCTTTGTTGGGGCAATCTAAAGCCAAAACCATATAAACACATGCAAAAATTACAGTTGCTTCATACCAGCGATTCGCATTGTATTCGTAATCGAGGTTGAGCATGTTTCTAATTGGCTGATTTTGGATATCATCATTCTTTTTGCCCCGAATGTGTTTAATATCGTCCCAAATTTCATTTACAAATGCTTCTGGGAATTCTTCACTTTTTAATTTTTCTGTAATGGTACTAACGCAATTAAAAAGAGTTGTTTGAGAGAGCGAGTTTTCCTTAATCCGTTCGGTAGTTTCGGTTTCATTCTGGTAAAATCTAATAACAACACCAAAGGCAGCTCTTTCGCTCATAGTGAAGTTTTTAAAATCACTTTTTGAATTGAAAATGTTCTTTACATGCATGTGAGTATTAAATTGAAAGGTTATTTATTTGATTACATTGATTTTTATGTTGTTGGCTGCTTTCTGTTTGGTTTCATCTACTATTTTTGCGTAGATTTGTGTTACCTTCAAATCTTTATGACCAAGCATTTTACTTACTGTATAAATGTCGGTGCCGCTGGTCAATTGCAAAGTGGCGAAAGTGTGACGGAAGCAGTGAAATGTGATTTTTTTGTCTATGCCTGCTGCTTTTACCCATTGCTTTAATGGTGACGATATCCAGGCTGAATCGGGGAGCTTTTCAAAAACAAGCGCATTGGAATCGCCTCTTTCTCCACAAATTCCAAAAGCTTGCTCTGAAATAGGCATGTATTCAACTCCTTTGGTTTTCTTCTGGGTGAAATTGATTTTATAAAGCTTGCCATCGAAAACAAGTTCTTTCCATGTGAGCTTTTGAACATCGGATAACCGCAACCCTGTGAGAGCTGAAAATAAAGCTGCCCGTTTCAATGTAGGATTGTTGCAGGGTGTTTCTGCAAGTTTGTTTAGTTCTTCAATGGTAAGGAACTCCCGGCGGGTTTCTAATAATTTTATCCCTTTGGTTTTTGCGCTCAGGTCTGTTGTTAGGTAGCCATCTACAAACGCTTTTTTGAGTGCTGCCTTGAAAATGCTGTAATACGTTACGGCTGTGTTTTGGGCTAAAACGGCTTCGGTTGATTTTCTGCTTTTGGTTGTGAGTAAAAATTCTTTGAATTCTTCACACCAGCTTTCAGTAAGATTGGCGAAAAGAAGTGTCTCTCCACTGAATTTCTTCAGGTAGTCATGCACGCAAAGCCAACTTAGCTGTATGCTCTCCGAACGGTTCTTATTTCGTTGATTGGCTAACTTCACAAAATACTGTATGAAGTTGGTTTCTGCCTTCTTTTTAGCCTCTATCTTCCTGTTATCATCATCGGTGTAAAGTTCTGCATTATCAAATTCTTTTTGACGTAGCGCACGAATCCCATCGGCATAAACAATGCTTGCACGGTCCATTTCGCTCTTGCATACAATTAAGCCGTTATCATCTCGCTTGGGCTTATATGTTTTATTGCCGTCCGGATCTGTTCTTGCTGTTCGTTTCTTATCCCATTCAATTGTAGTAACTGAACGGTTCAAATACTGCCGTACTCTTGTTGGTTTGCCATCCACATACACCGGGTAACTTTCTATGTAAAGATACCATTCTTTACGGTCTTCAGCTTTGCGAATGCGAACCGTTGCTTTTGTGTTTGATAATTGCTTCATGGGTTTTCAGATTGAGTTGGTGCAAAAACTTTGTCGATTTGTTCTTTAGGTACATATACATACTTTCCGATTGGAATTTTGTCTATGTTCAGGCGTTTGATTGCCAGATATAAGGTTTTATCTGATATTCCAAACTTCTTTTGGACTTCGCCAATTGTGTAGCAGTCTTCGGGCTTATACACTTTTGGGGGTTCGGGGATTGGTTCGGGAATGGCAATTGGAACGAATAGAGCTTCGAGGTGAACCCGGCTTATCCTGGTCAATCTTTCGCCAAAATTGTGAGCCGGTAAGTGTCCGCGTTTAATCAGGCGGTGCAAGGTGTCTTTTGATATTCCGAATAGGAGAGTGGCTTCCGCGATAGAAATGTAAGGACGACTTTGTATGTCGGCAATTACTTTTGTTTTTTGCTCTTTTTCGGATTGTGATTTTGCCTCTTCTTTGGCTCCCATCTTTCTTGCATGGTCGGCTTTGTTTACACACTGGCGACTGCAAAATCTGGTTAGGACGGTTTTTGCTTCAAATGGTTTCTTGCAGTGCTCGCAGACTTTCGGAATTTTTAATTTGCTGTAACCCATAGTAATAAATTTTAGATTGTCGTTTGTAATAAGACAGAATAAAACACACTAATAACTTATAAGCATTAATAAGGCGCACATAGTCTGACAAATAAGGCGCGATACAAATATGGTACAAATGTACAATTAAAAAACTAATTACACAAATAGAAAAGCATAGAATTGAAAATAAAAAACCTCTGTAAATATATGATTTACAGAGGTTAGTCGATTTATTTGATTTGTTACTTAATGCGGACTATTTTACTTCTTCAAAATCCACATCGGTTACATTATCCTGCGAGTTGCTGCTCTGATTTTGCTGTCCAGCAAAGTCTTGTGGACCGGCTTGTTGTCCACCTTGTGCATTCTGAGCATTGTACATATCCTGACTTGCAGCATGGAAGGCTGTGTTAAGTTCATTTGTAGCAGCATCGATTCCAGCCAAATCCTGTGCTTTGTGAGCAGCTTTCAATTTTGCTAAAGCAGCATCAATAGCTCCTTTTTTATCTGAAGGAATTTTATCTCCAATTTCGGCAAGTTGTTTTTCTGTCTGGAAAATAAGCGAATCGGCATGATTCAGTTTGTCGATGCGCTCTTTTTCTTTGGCATCGGCTTCGGCATTCGCAGCAGCTTCGTCTTTCATGCGTTTAATTTCTGCTTCGCTTAATCCGGATGAAGCTTCAATGCGGATACTTTGTTGTTTGCCGGTGGCTTTATCTTTAGCTGATACGTGCAGAATACCGTTGGCATCAATATCAAAAGTAACTTCAATTTGTGGTTCTCCGCGACGGGCAGGCAAAATTCCATCCAAATGGAAACGTCCTAATGATTTATTGTGAATGGCTGTTGGACGTTCGCCCTGCAATACGTGAATTTCAACTGAAGGTTGATTGTCGGCAGCAGTGGTAAATGTTTCCGATTTTTTAGTCGGAATCGTTGTGTTTGCTTCGATAAGTTTTGTCATTACTCCGCCCATTGTTTCAATTCCAAGAGAAAGCGGAGTAACATCGAGCAACAACACATCTTTAACATCGCCGCTTAAAACACCGCCTTGAATTGCTGCACCAATTGCCACAACTTCGTCGGGATTAACACCTTTCGAAGGGGTTTTTCCGAAGAATTTTTCAACTGCAGCCTGAATAGCCGGAATACGTGTTGACCCTCCTACAAGAATTACTTCGTTAATATCGTTAATGGTTAAACCTGCATTTTTCAGCGCTGTACGGCACGGATCAATTGTTCTCTGAATCAGGTCGTCAATTAGTTGTTCAAATTTTGCACGTGTAAGTGTACGCACCAAGTGACGCGGAATACCATCAACCGGCATTATGTACGGCAGATTGATTTCAGACGAAGTTGTGTTCGAAAGCTCGATTTTTGCTTTTTCGGCCGCTTCTTTCAGACGTTGCAAAGCCATTGGGTCTTTGCTCAAATCTACACCGCTGTTGTCATTTTTGAATTCTTGTACTAACCATTCGATAATACGCTGGTCGAAGTCATCGCCACCAAGGTGGGTATCACCATCGGTTGATTTTACTTCGAAAACGCCATCGCCCAATTCAAGAACTGAAACGTCGTGCGTACCACCACCGCAGTCGAACACTACAATTTTCATGTCTTTATTGGTCTTATCCAATCCATAAGCAAGTGCTGCGGCAGTAGGTTCGTTGATTATACGACGAACGTTCAATCCTGCAATTTCACCGGCTTCTTTGGTTGCCTGACGTTGTGAGTCATTAAAATATGCCGGAACAGTAATTACAGCATCTGTTACTTCCTGTCCGAGATATTCTTCGGCAGTTTTTTTCATTTTCTGAAGTATAATTGCCGATATTTCCTGAGGTGTATAAAGGCGTCCGTCAATATCAACACGAGGAGTGTTATTGTCACCACGAACCACTTTATAAGGTACGCGTGCAATTTCTTTTCCAAGACGATCGTAGGTTTCGCCCATGAAACGTTTAATGGAGAATACAGTTTTTGTAGGATTTGTAATAGCCTGACGTTTTGCTGGATCGCCAACTTTACGTTCGCCTCCATCAACAAATCCTATTACTGAAGGAGTAGTGCGTTTTCCTTCGTTATTTGCGATAACGATTGGTTCGTTACCTTCCATTACAGCAACACACGAATTGGTGGTTCCGAGGTCAATTCCGATAATTTTTCCCATTTTATTTTTCTGATTTATATTATGAATATTATTAACTTATTTCTTAATTACCCCTTTGTTTTTACAAAGCATGTGCCACAGCCAAAACATCTTTGAAGAAGATAGTTTTGACAGAAATAACATTGAAATAAAATAAATTTTAAAAGAAGAATATGACAAAAGGGCAGAAAAAATGACAACGATGAGTGTGACTTAAACTAAATTTACTGAGAAGAAGCTGAAATTAACATTACCATATTTGCGGTGTTCTGAAAAATACGGTAGTTGACTGAAGTCGTTTTTTGCGGAATGTTCAAGTATGAATAATCCTCCGGGTTTAAGAAGTGATGAATTCAGAACGAGTTCGGGTAAAAGGGGAAGTTCTTTCAAAGTATAGGGAGGATCGGCAAAAATTAAATCAAATTGCTTGTTGGAATGTTGTATGAAACGGAAAACATCTGTTTTGAGAATGGATAAATTGGTTATATTTAAAATTTTACATGAATTATTTATAAAATTACAATGTTTTTGTTCAATTTCGATGGCAGTCGCCATTTTACAGCCTCGAGATATAAACTCAAGTGCAATGCTTCCGGTACCGGAAAAAAGATCGAGCACTTCAATTTCATCAAAATCAATACGATTATTCAGTACATTAAATAAACTTTCTTTTGCAAAATCTGTTGTAGGCCTTGCTTTTATATCCGTAGGTGGTTGCAAACGCCTACCTTTATATGTTCCGCTTATTATTCGCATTAATAATTCAGTTCTGAAAAGTTGCAGTTGTTAAAGTATTTTGTTAGCAACTCCAAATATGGATTAAGATTTTCCTGTCCATGTACTGTAACTTTACATTCATCGGTAGACAATCCAAGTTGAGTGGCTATATTAAGAGCATGATAAACAGTATCGTCAACCGAGCTTACTTCAAAAGTATTAACAAGTAACAGCTTACTGTCGTGCAAAACGATATAATCAGTTTCGTTATTACGAATCTGCAGGTGTAGCATTTTTCCGGTTTGCATAACAATCCGGTCTGTTAGTAAAACTGTGAGGTGATGTTCAACTGGTATTTCAGGTAAAAAATTATTAAGTACGTGATTTAAGTTATCGGGCATTGAAAATAAATTTACAGCATCCCACGGCTCGAGATTGTTATATAAAACAGTTTGATTTTTGCCTAAACGTGAATGCTGAAATCTTAGGTAATCGTTTGCAGATTCAGGGGTAAAAAATTCAGAAGGTACAAAAGTGTATTGGTTTGTTTCATAAATCAGTCTTACTGATTTAAAAACCATTTGTAGTTCAGGCTCTTTGGATAAAGTGTCAATAATTTGTGTTTCGGAAAAATTGGCAAATTCAGCCTGAATTTTTTTAGTTGAAACAAGATGTTGGTTGTCGCTAATAAATAAATAAAATCCATCCGGTATAAACCGAATGGATAAATCAAAATTATTATGTGAAGTTTGTGTCATGATACATTACACAATTCCTTTGCGACAATTCGCTTATTTTTCAAATTACTCCCAGTTACCTGCAAAGTTATTCGGTTCTTCAATTGATCCAACTTTTAAACCCGGATATTTTTCCAGTTTTTTCTTCAGGTCAATGGCATTGATAAGTTCCTGACGGTTCAAATCGTACAAATAGGTTTTGTAATGAGCCGTTGCTTCAAAGAGAGGAACCATTATTTGCGATGCATTGAAATAAGTGTTATTCACTTTTAGTTCAAATGTGTCGTTTTGCGAAAATGGGATGATTGGTAATTTCGAAATTGTTTCATTAGTGTATTTATCGCCATACAACGCTTCTATAACTGAAACATACGCTGTATCGCGACGGAAATTTTCAAGTCCATTGGCAATGATTTCTTTCATGTTGCCGCTTCGTACAATTTTTGCTGCTGTAGCTTCTGTTAATCCCGCTTCGAGTTGTCGATCGCTTAATGAACCTTCTTTAAGAATGGTTTTCTTTTTCGCCGATTTCAAAAACATTACAAGTGTGTCGAAACTGGCAGTAAATCCACCTTTTTGATCTCTGTATTCGAGTTCGGCTTTACGAATGTCCACAAGTCTGTCAATAATAACTTTTTCGCGTTGTTCGCGTGTTTGGTCAAACTTAATGGGAGTCATTACGCTTTGATAGCCCATATATGCTAAAACCACTATTGAAACCATTAATAAGATTTTGATAACTGTTTTCATGCTGAAATTTTCTAATGTTATTTATATGAGTATATGTTTATTAACCACGGATTTCTTTCAGTCTGCAAATTTAGAAAAGAAAATTCAATACACCATATACAAATGGAGTTTTTTTCCAATTATTTTTACCATTTTATTCTCATTGTGTTATCTTTTTTTTGGTTTAAATCCTGTTAAATTTTTCCCAAACTGTCTTATCTTTGCAAATGTGTACAATGTAATTGTGTTGATGATTTTCAGAGATTAAATTTTGCATTAACATTAGCTTTTTATTTTCCATGACAAATTTTCTTACCCGGCATATTATCAATCATTACCGCGATTTAGTTTCAGAACATGTAAATTTACTCACTTTTGAGGAGCGAAAGTTTGCAATTACCAAATTGAGAACTTTTTATCTTGAAAATTTTACTGCTGCCGATGCTTTACTTTTGATTGAAGAAAAACTATCGATTGTAAAAATTGTATTGAAGGAAACAGGACTCGGGAAAACTGCCGCATTGAGTGTTTTATTACAAGAACTTATTGAAAAAAAATTTTTATTACCTGAAGAAGTTGATAAAAAGTTTGCTGCACCCGTTTCGCATGTTGTGGCAGGGCTTTCGCGTGTGAGGGATTTATATCAGAAAAATACTTCGCTCGAAACTGAAAATTTCCGAAAGTTGTTCCTGACATTTGCCGAGGATGTACGTGTAATTCTTATTACAATCGCCGAGCAACTCTATCGCATGCGAACACTCGACCGATACCCGGAGGATGTGCAACAAAAAACAGCACGCGAAAGTTCTTTTCTATATGCTCCATTGGCTCATCGCATGGGTTTGTATGCCATAAAAACAGAATTGGAAGACTTATCGCTGAAATATACCAACCGCGAAATTTATAAGGAAATTGCCCGGAAACTGAACGAAACCAAACGTTCGCGCGATAAATATATCTATGAATTTATCACGCCGTTGAAAGAAAAATTGAGCGAATTAGGCTATGAATTTGAAATCAAAGGACGAACCAAATCTATTCATTCCATATATAATAAGATTAAGAAACAAAATACCAGTTTCGAAAATATTTACGACCTTTTTGCCATACGTATCATTTTCGATGTACCGGCCGAAAAAGAAAAAGCCGCGTGTTGGCAGGCATATTCCATAGTTGCGGATATGTATCAGCCAAATCCTAATCGTTTGCGCGACTGGCTTTCGATACCAAAATCGAACGGTTACGAAAGTTTGCATACAACTGTGCTTGGACCACAGAATAAGTGGGTTGAAGTACAAATACGAACCGTTCGCATGGACGAAGTAGCTGAAAAAGGTCTTGCTGCCCACTGGAAATACAAAGGTATAAAAGGTGAATCGGGCATGGATCAGTGGCTTAAAACTATAAGAGAAATTCTTGAGAATCCCGAGTTGAATGCCATTGATTTTATGGATGAATTTAAACTGAATCTTTACGATAAGGAAGTTTTTGTTTTTACTCCCAACGGCGATTTGCACAAACTGCCGAAAGGCGCTACCATTCTCGATTTTGCTTTTTCGATACACACAGGATTAGGAACTAAGTGTGTCGGAGGCAAAGTTAATGGGCGGAATATGCCTATTAAGTATGTGTTAAACAATGGCGACACGGTAGAAGTACTGACATCGCCAACCCAAAAGCCGAATCAGTCGTGGTTAAACATTGTTTCCACATCGAAAGCGAAAAATAAAATACGTCAGTCGCTTAAGGAAATTGAATTTAAGGATGCTGAAATAGGACGAGAAATACTTTCGAGAAGGTTTAAAAACTGGAAAATTGATCTCGAAGAAGGAAAGATTTCCAAATTAGCAAAAAAGAAAGGCTACAAAACAGTAAGCGACTTCTATCAGGATTTGGCTAACGAAAAAATTGACTTACTGAACATACGAGATGCATATATTGAACTTGACAAGAAAGAAACTTCAACCGATCATCCCGAAATCCGCAGCGCTGAGAATTTCACGAAAGAGCCTGCCGTACCTGAACATTTCGGAAAAGACGATGTGCTTGTTATTGGTCAGAATCTGAAAAATGTGGACTTTAAACTCTCGAAATGTTGTAATCCAATTTATGGGGATGACGTTTTCGGATTTGTTTCGGTGGGCGGTGGTATAAAAATTCACAGAACCGACTGCCCCAATGCGCCGCAAATGATAGCTCGTTTTGGTTACCGTATTGTAAAAGCACGTTGGTCGGGCAAAGCGGAAGGCTCGCAATATCCCATCACGCTACACATTGTGGGACACGATGATATTGGCATTGTTACCAACATAACATCGCTTATTTCAAAGGAAAGCAAAATCAGCCTGCGCTCCATTTCAGTAGATTCCAATGCCGGTCTGTTCCAGGGCAACCTAACCATCATGGTCAACGACACCAAAGATCTTGAAGGTATCATCAAGAAAATCAAGCAGGTAAAAGGAGTAAAGAATGTGTCGAGGTCGTAGATTTCGGAATTAGCTTTACCAAAGTTTTGGAACTTTGGTAAAGCATAAATTAACGTTATCGGTCGTTTGTCGTCAGTTGTCTTTTAAAATCAATTTCTTCAAATCTTTCACACCTTCCGAAGCGCCTTTTCTGATGACAGTAACATTTTTGGCATAAATATTTACTTCATTGGGGTCAATCAAATAAATGGGAATACCGGTTGGAATATAATTTATCAGTCCGGCAGCGGGATAAACTTGCATGGAAGTACCGATAATGGCGAGAATATCCGCTTTTTCTACAATTCGGATTGCATTTTCAATTTCGGGTACAGCCTCGCCAAACCACACGATATGCGGACGAAGCTGATAGCCTTTCGGACATTTATCGCCAATATTCAATTCAATTTTTTCTGGATTTATATCATAAACTTCAGCGCCCGGACCGGTAGAACGGGCTTTCATTAACTCGCCGTGTATATGCAGAATATGCGAACTGCCGGCACGCTCATGTAAATTATCAACATTTTGCGTGATGATTTGTACATTGAAATGTTGTTCAAGTTCAGCCAATCCAATATGCCCTTGGTTAGGTTCAACGGTTAGCAATTGTTTTCGCCTTTCATTATAAAAGCGCAAGACCAGTTCCGGATTTTTTCGGAAAGCTTCTGGTGTAGCTACATCTTCAATACGATGCTGTTCCCATAAACCACCGGCATCTCTGAATGTAGAAACGCCGCTTTCGGCGCTCATGCCCGCACCGGTAAGAATTACGAGTGTTTTCATTTTTTTAGATCAAAGAATAAAGAGCAAAGATAAAAGACTTTTTTATTAGAACCAAGAACAAGGAATCAAGAATCAACATTTAAGAACTTTGAAACCTGAAACTTTAAAAACCATTAAACCTCTGTTTTTTTCTGTCATTCTGTCACACGCTAATTGTTGGCATTTTTTTTGACTTGTGGGCAACCGTATTTAAAATTCATATTCCTATCAAATCATAATCAATAAAAAACAAAATAATTCTACAAAACGATGAGCAAAGGAAATATTGGGGTAACGAGCGACAACATTTTCCCCGTTATCAAGAAATTTTTATACAGCGATCACGAGATTTTTCTGCGTGAATTGGTTTCGAATGCTATTGATGCTACACAAAAGTTGAAAACACTTGCCTCAGTGGGCGAATTTAAAGGAGAATTAGGTGATCTTACGGTGCGTGTATCTGTTGATAAGAAAAAAGGCACGATTACCATTTCCGATCGTGGTATTGGTATGACTGCCGAAGAAATCGATAAGTATATCAACCAAATTGCTTTCTCGGGTGCTGAAGAATTTCTCGAAAAATACAAAAAAGATGCACAGGCAATTATCGGACATTTTGGTCTTGGATTCTATTCTTCTTTTATGGTGTCGAAAAAAGTTGAAATATTTACTCAATCGTACAAAGATGGAGCTGTAGCACAGCATTGGTCATGTAAAGGCGATCCTGAATATACGCTTGAGGATACCATTAAAGCTGACCGTGGGACCGACATCGTGCTTCATATCGATGATGAAAACAAAGATTTCCTTGAAGAATCAAAAATTCAGGAATTGCTCACCAAATATTGTAAATTCCTTCCGATTCCAATCGCTTTTGGCAAGAAAAAAGAATGGAAAGATGGCAAACAGGTGGAAACCGAAGAGGACAACATTATCAACGATACCAACCCTGCATGGACACGTAAACCTGCCGATTTGAAGGATGAAGATTACCAAAAATTCTATCGCGATCTATTTCCCTTCAGTGAAGAGCCCTTATTCCACATACATTTGAATGTCGATTATCCTTTTAATCTGACAGGTATTCTATATTTCCCTAAAATCAAGAATAACATTGATATACAACGCAATAAAATTCAACTTTTCTGCAATCAGGTTTTTGTAACCGACCATGTTGAAAATATTGTACCTGAATATCTAACACTTTTGCATGGTGTAATCGATTCTCCGGATATACCGCTGAATGTTTCGCGCAGTTATTTACAAAGCGATGCTAATGTTAAGAAAATCAGCAGCCATATTACCAAGAAAGTTGCAGACCGTTTGGCAGAAATTTTCAAAAATGAACGTCCGGAGTTTGAAAACAAATGGGATAACTTGAAAATCTTCATTCAATACGGAATGTTGAGTGATGAAAAATTCTACGAACGAGCCGAAAAATTCGCATTGTTGAAAAATACCGAAGGTAAATATTTTACTTTCGATGAATATAAAGACTTGGTAAAACCAAACCAAAAAGACAAAAACGGCGATTTGATTTATCTTTATTCGACCAACATCGATGAACAATACAGCTACATTCAACATGCAAAAGAAAAAGGCTACGATGTACTTTTGATGGATGGTCAATTAGATGTACATGCTATCAGTCAGTTGGAGCAGAAGTTCGAGAAAACTCGTTTTGTGCGAGTGGATAGCGATGTGATTGACAAAATAATTCAGAAAGAAGATTCTGCGAAAGTTGAATTGAACGATGAACAACGCGATGCGTTGGTTACTATTTTCGAATCACAAATTCCCGCAATGGAAAAAACAAACTTCATTGTTACTTTCGAAAATCTTTCAGCCACAGCTCAACCTGTTTTTGTAACGCAAAATGAATTTATGCGCCGTATGAAAGAAATGTCGGCTCTTCAAGGAGGTATGATGAGTTTTTATGGCGAAATGCCCGACAGTTACAATTTAGTGGTAAACACAGCGCATCCATTAGTTGAAAAACTGCTGAAAAGTGAAGAAGAAACATGTCTAGCAGATGTTACACCGCTACTGACTGAAAATAATGAGCTGAAAACAAAGCGCGACAAACTCAAAGAAAGTCACAAAGGTAAAAAAGACGAGGAAATTCCTACGGAAGAAAAAGATGAATTGAGTAATCTTGACAAACAAATTGATGAGTTGACCGACAAGAAAAAAGCTGTTTATAAGGCTTTTGCTGCCGAAAACAAACAGGTTCGTCAGTTAATTGACCTTGCACTTCTTGCCAACAATATGCTGAAAGGCGAAGCATTGGCTAACTTTGTAAAGCGAAGCGTGGAGTTAATGTAAAAAACTTGTTTGTTTAGTTTTATCGAAATAAAAATTAATATTAAATCGTTTAAATAAAAGCTTTAATTAATTTTATCAAAAAGGGCATGACCTTGTGTGATGCCTTTTTTGTTGCAACTAAGCACCCAAAATCTTCTATGAGAAAGGTATAAATATTGTGAATTTCAATATTTCACCGTATAACTCAATGTTGGTAAAATAGGGAACATGCTGAATTCCCAAAGTCTAACGCCCCAATCGGAACTTGTAGTTCGGTATAAATGCGGATTTCGCCGGTTGTAAACATTTATAATGCTGAAATCGAAATTTCCAACCGCTTTACGGAAATGCACTTTATAGCTTAATCCAACATCTAAACGATGATATGCTTTCTGTCTGAATTGGTTCAAACTTCCATATACAAGAACATGATTGCCATTTATATCTTCGTAGTAAGAGCGGGGAATATTATACGGCATTCCCGTTCCAAAAACCCAAATGGCGGATGCCGAAAGATTTTTTGAAATTTGTTGCTGGAAAAGGCATCCAAAATCGAACAGCCTGTCGTACTTGTAGGGATATTCAACGCCATCGTTCAAATCGTTAAACTGCCGTTTCGAGTTAGCTATCGAAAAACCTATCGAGCCGGTTGAACTTCCCTGTTCCTTTCTTATAAGCGCTTCAATTCCTTTCGCTTTCCCCTTCCCATTGGTAGCAAGCATTTTTCCCCAATCCGAATAATCAATTGTATAAGTAACACCCTCTTTCAGGTCGGCGAGGTTTTTCATTTCTTTGTAATATGCCTCAATCGTACATCTGTATTCCGAGTAATCGGGTGCAAATTCTAAGGAGACAGTAGCTTGATTACTTGTTGACGGAGGAGCAATACGCATTGCAGGTATTCTGTAATCGGCAGGTACGCCCGCGCTCGTGTTCGAAAGCAGGTGAAATGGCTGCCAAATTCGGGAATAAGAAATTTTTGCTGCAAATTCTTCCGTTATTTTTCGTGAAAGAATAAAGCGTGGCTGAAAATTATTATAAACGGCGCTGTCTGTTTGTAAAAAATTCTCTCTTATGCCCGCATACAAACCGAAACCAAAAATGTTATCAATGGTAATATCTCCGTAAATCGCGTGATCCAATGTGTTCGACTCAGGATAACCGAGATTGATATTTAAGGTTTTTAAATTATCGCCAGACTGATTAATTTCAGTCTGGCCAGGTTGAAAAGTGTGATAAACGAAGTTGTAACCAGCTTGCGATTTGATATTATTGTTAATGATAATGCTGCTTTTAAAATTTATGAAATTATCGGTGATAGTTGTTTT
>CAYNGF010000024.1:0-38878 GCA_964396515.1 uncultured Paludibacter sp. | reverse complement strand
AAACCCTCAAATGTATATTGCGGTATAAGTTCTGCAAAAGTGGGCAATGGCACTATTACAAGCGGTTCTATGGAAGTTGTATTGAATGGTAAAGTACAACCAAACACTTCGTACAGAATAAAAGCTATGGTAAAAACTATCGGAGGTGATTTTCAACTTGGAATCTGGGGACTGACCCAAAACCAAATCAGCAATAATATTAACACCAATGGCGAATGGCAAACCATTGATTTTGTTTTCAAAACAGGCTCATCATTACAACCAAACCAATATATGTGGTGGAATAATTCCGGAAGAACCGGGTTGTACGGTTATATCGACAACTGGGAAATGTACGATGTGAGTGACATAGTTAGCAATGTATTGAACACAAGAGAAGATCCGTTAAAAATTTACGCTGTAAACAATTTTATAGTTGCTGAATTTGAAAACAATAACGCATCAAAGGCAGAATTGAACATTTATGATATAAACGGCAGAAGTATTTACAACAAAAATATTTCAATTCATGAAGGGAAAAATAATTTATCAATTGAAAAAATATTGCCCACAGGAGTATTTATTGTGAAAATAAACATTGGAGATAAAATATATTTAAACAAATTGATTATATAGTTATTAACGGAATTTTTTAGAAAAATGGTGATCTGCCCCATACAGATTGCCATTTTTTTGTTTGTTAAAAAAAATTTTATTTACTATTTCTAACTCGATGTTAAAATGTAATTTAATTGACAAATTAATACACCACTTTACATTTATTGTCCACCAATTAAATTATCAATCAATTTGTATTTTGAGCATCTACGTTTATGTTTGCAAAAAAAATTATTTACCAATAAAATTTTATTATCATGAAAAAAAATTACAAACTTCTGGCGATTTTTATCGCAGTATTTGCATTTTCAGGATTGGTTAAAGCGCAAACATGGAATGATCCTGAACCTGAAGGAGTTGCCTTTACCTCAGGAACTGGTTATTATATATATAATATCGGTGCTAAAGCTTTTCTTGACAGAGGCGGCAATTGGGCAACCCAAGCAATTGTATTTCCTGAAAAAGGATCTCTGATAACGCCTGTTCAAAGTGGCTCCTTATGGGTATTGCAATATGAAAACAGCACAAGAACACTCTTTGCTGCTGATGTTAATGATGGTTGGACTTATACAGATAATAGCAAAGATAACACATGGGATATACAGATCACCGATGCAACAAATAATATTTATTCAATTCAAATAAATAATACTTTCGGAGGGTATAATGCCATTCAGTATTTAGGTGCTGCATCGGCTCTATTTGCAAGTAATACAGGTACTGTAGCAGATGTAAGATATAACCGCACAACAAGCGATTATACAAAATGGAAATTCTGTACTGCTGATGCTGTTGACAAATACAATGCTCAGGTGAAACTTGACAAATACATGAAAATTGCAAGATTAACCGGTAGCACTATTGATTTAGCTCCTTATATTGCAACTTACAATACAGGTACAACAGTTGACATACTTAATGCTGCTGCTGCTTTAAACACTTTACTTGCACCACAAGACAAAACATCAAGCATTGCAAATGCAGTTTTCAATTTGAACCCCTCAACAGGTTGGACTGCAACTGCCGGATATGGATATAATTTCCAGGAAGTAGAATATTATGGGCGCACATTCGATATATATCAAACAGTAACCGGTTTGCCTGCAGGCGTTTACGTATTAAAAGTACAAGGCTATGAACGACCTGCCGGATTAAACGTTGATATGCAAACATGGTACAATAATGGTTGGGATGTTCGCTCTACTAAACTTTACGCTACAGTAACAGGAACAACAACTACCACACCCATTCGTTCAATCTTTTCCGAATCAACAAGTCCTACAGGAAATTTAGTCAATGGTATTACATATCCGAATTCAATGTCGAATGCATACGATGCTATTACAACCAATGGACTTTATGACAATGAACTTACCTATTTCACGGTTGATGCAACCGGTACAGCCAGAATAGGGATGTTGGGCACATACCGTAGTAATGGTAATTATACTACAACGCAATGGGTTTTGATGGATAATTTCAGATTGTATTATTATGGAGCACTTGCCATTCCTAATATGACAGTATCAGAAAATTCACTGTTGATTAGTAATGCAGTTTCAAACACAAAAACCTTTAATGTTACAGGCTCTAATTTAACAGGAGATATTACAATAACTGCTCCTGCTGGATTAACACTTACAGGTGCTAGTTTAGTAAATAATGGAGGTGGAAATTACACGATCGGACAAGTTAATGCTAACAAAACCAACACTATAACTGTAATTTGGGATGAAGCAGATAATCTATCGGCAACTATATCTGTTTCAAGCCCTGGTGTTTCTACACATAATATTTCGGTGAAAACTTCAAAAGATAATGGTTGTTTTACAGCACTTTATACAGGCCGTCCGAATTTAGTTTCTGACCCATATATTACCAGTCTGTCAAATTTTGCCGGTTGGGGTACAAGAATTTTACTAACAAACCCATCTGAAGTATATTGCGGAGCTGCTTCTGCTCAGGTTGGCGATGGAACAACAGGAGGTTCGCTTGATTACCTGCTCACAGGAATAATTCAACCTGAAAAAACCTATCGCGTAAAAGCGATGGTGAAAACAGTTGGAGGCGATTTCCAACTCGGAGTATTTGGCTGGTCGAGCGGACAGGGAGACATAAATAACATTATTAACACTAACGGCGATTGGCAGGAATTAGTATTCAACTTTACTACAGGAGCCACTTTAGGTGGAAGTCAGGGAATGTTCTGGAATAATTATTTGCGTAGCGGATTAATCGGTTACATTGACAACTGGGAAATGTACGATGTTACTGATATTGTAAGCGGAACAAAATCAGCAAATGATAACAGCATTAAAGTTTTCAGCCACAACCAGCAGATTGTAGCCGAAGTAAATACCACAATAAATGGAAATGCTGAAATTGCAGTTTACAATCTTCAGGGAGCACGCATACATGCTGAAAACGTAGCTTGCAGCAATGGTTTCAATCGTTTTACAGTTGATAAACAACTTCCTTCAGGCGTTTATTTGGTACAAATCACAGTTGATGGCAAAATTTATTCATCCAAATTAGTAAAATAACCATCAACTTAAATTAACTCTTTTAAAGCGTGAATCTCTGCTTAGAATTCACGCTTTTTTATTGTGCCTCACTATCAGTAGCTCAATAGTACTTGCTGTGTAGAAATATTTTTTTCGAAAATTTATTTTATTCTTATTTGAACAAATTTTACCCTGCAATAAATAATCAGTCTGTTATTTTTGCATAATACAAATCAGAATTTTTAAGTAACAAACAATTTAAATTTATTAGTATCATGAAAAGAATTTACTTATCCATTGTTGTCATTTTGTTGTTGGCAACTTCATTAATTCTACAAGCCGCAGTAATTCCCTATCTACCACCAATGCAAAATTTCGGAGGCTCTTCTGTGGATTTAGCTACATTTCTTCCTAGTGGAAGTAATTACACTCTCGAAGTTCAGGGAACAGTAGGTGTAGAAATTTCGATTGCCGGAGGTGTTCTAACATACACGCCAACAGTAAACGGAACAGTTCGTTTTTCACAGAAAAATGGTAAAGTATATGTATATGAAGGAAATGTATATAAAACTACTTTAACCCCTTCCTGGAGCACTACTTATCCAACGATAACTGATGCTACTGCTCACACAGACCCAAATAACCTTTTGCAAAACGCTAGTTTTGAAACTACAGGTACAGCATTATCAGGTTATACAACAAGATTTAAATTTGGGACTCCGTGGCAAACTAATGTAACTGAAGCAGGCACCGGCATCAGAGTAATGTCAGAAACTACAGGAAATGTTAATGGAACAATGGAGTTGGTTTGGAGAGGAACCGCAAATTCAAATTATTTTTCACAACTACTTTCCACGACTATTAAACCTAATACTTCTTACAAAATAATAATTTATCAATTGGCAGGATCTAATGGTACTGCTTTATTTAATGTAGGCCTGGGCTCGACGGCTGGTGGTTTTGAATATGGATATTTACCTGTTCTTTTAGGAACCAGTAAAAATGGCACATCTTCGGTAACACTCAGAACTCCTGCAAACATTCCTTCACCGGTGTATTTTACTTTTAAAAACACATCAACCAACACTTCAAATAATTTAACTCCTGACCCTTTGACTCAAATTGACTATTTAGCATTGGTTGAAGGAACAGATGCTGTTACCGGCATTTCAGGGGCTACTTCTGCTACATTCTTAGATGGCAATGCTTATGCTCCGGAGGGAGTGTTAATTGATTATTTAGCAGGCGATTTGTTTGATATGACATCATATTTAATCAATCCTAACTTTGAAGCTATTCAGTTTGACAAACATCAAGCTATTCCCGGATGGACAAAAACCGGACCTACCAACACCGAATATTGTACAAGAAACGATGCAGGGCCTTTATCAGGAGCATTTAAAAGTGGCAATGTCTATTTTCAATACTGGAGCAGTACAAGACCTGATTATTCCATTTCGCAAACAGTTACCGGATTACCTAATGGCAAGTATCGTTTAACTGTTGCTGCCGGAGGAGGCGCTGGCGCTACCGGTACCTTTGTTTATGCTGCTGATAAACAAACGGAAGTAACAAATGCCGGTGCTGACTATAGTGTTGATGCTGTTGTTGTAGATGGAACATTAACTATCGGTTTTAAATCTGTTAGTCGAAATCTTAGTTGGTCGTATGCCGACAATTTCCGTCTGTATTATTTGGGTGAAGTGCAAGATCCTGTACTTAATGTATCAAAATCAGATTTATTTTTTGACCCCAATAATATAACAAAAACATTTGTAGTTTCTGGAGCAAATCTGACAGCTAATGCCATATTAACTTCACCTGCAGGTATCGAACTTGATAAGTACACATTAACTCCTGCCGAAGTTGCTGCCGGAACTACTATAACTGCGACATTCGATAACGCAACTAAAATTACGAATGGTGTAATAAGTGTGATTTCAGGTTCACTTGCGAAAGAAATTACAGTTAATACTTCGGCTGATTTAGTATGTTACACCCCTGAATATTCGACACTTACCAATCTTATTCCTGATCCATTTATGAATGATCTTTCAAAATATGGCGGTTGGGGTAACAAATCAATAGTTACTGATCCTGCTCAGGTTTATTGCGGAAGTCGAAGTGCATTCATCAATGGTACTGCTCTTTGTTGGCCAAACAGCGGTTCAATTGATGCCAACATAGCATGGAAACCTAATACAAGTTACCAAATTGTAGCAATGGTAAAAGCTGTGAATGGTACAATGAATATCGGTGTTAGCAACGTAGGTTTAGGAGGTGATGTTAATTTCGAAGTTCCACAGTCTGATTCATGGACTAAATTCAGCACAACTTTCAAAACCGGTGCTACAGCAGGTAATGGCTTGTGTTTCTTCAATGGTTGTGGCGCAAGTACCGGCTATATAGGTTATATTGATAACTGGCAAATTTACGAGCTCCCAACATTGAACGCTCCTGTAAACGATGAAGATAATGGTCGTATGCGTTTCACTTCAGTAGGACAAACATTAGAAGTTCCTGTAACCGCAACAGGCTTTGCCAATGGCTTTACAGTAAGTTCAGATAATGATAAATTTGAAGTACAAACTCCTACTTTACCTGCAGCAGGTGGAAATGTATCAGTTCGTTTCATTGGTACAATGGCAGGTCAATATAATGGCACACTTACCATCCAATCGCAAAATCCGGCTTCACCTGCACCCGGAATGAAGAAAATAGCCGGTGCCGGCACAAAACTTGAAATTCCAATGGTAGCTGATATTACTACAGGTGTTGGTAATACATCAACCAAAGACTCAAAAGTATTTGTTACAGGGAATAATGTTATTGCACAATTTACCTTGAATGCAGCCACACAAGTAGAAATGAATGTTTACAATGTGAACGGTATGTTGATAGCTAGCGATAAACAAATGCTGAATGCAGGCGCTAATCAGATGACTTTAAACACTAATATCGCTAATGGTGTTTACTTCGTGAAACTGAATATTGATGGAGAAACATCAACAACCAAACTTGTAAAATAAAAGTCCGGCTAAGGTTTAGGTTCTATTAAAAAGCGTGAATTTCCATTGTGAGGTTCACGCTTTCTGTTGATTGAATTCTGCTCCCATTTTGAACATTATTTCTACCTTCACAGGAATTTATGTAATTAATTTTGTTTATTGAATTAGAAACCATTAATAAAAATTATCATGAAAAAAATTTACTCATTACTTATTGCAACCTGCTTAATATTTTCAGGTTTACAAGCGCAGGTTGATGTAACAACAACCTACATAAAAAATCCCGGATTTGATGAAGCTCCTACAATCTTCACCAAAGAAGCAGGAGGTAAAATTGCCAATGCCGATACTGACTATCGAATAACAAGGATTAACGGAGGTAGTGATCCGGGGTGGCGATTTATTGTTACCAATTGGGATGAAACATCTGTGATTAATAATAATGCAGTGCAAATATCGACTGCAGAATATGGATTTACTTCATTACCAACCGGAGCTTCATCAGGACTTAACAATACCACACCTCCGGCCACACAAAAAAATGGAGTAACTGCTACAGGAGCTTCACTACACATGTCGGCAGGTTGGGGCGACAGAGCAATTATCAGCCAAACAGTTAATCTTCCGGCAGGGAAATACAAATTATTTTATGATGCATATAACGCTCACTCAAGTACAGGAATTGCTGTAAACTATTGCGGATATACTGTTGGAACAACTTCAACTTTTGCTAAATTAAACTCAGTACCCCAAAACACATGGAAAACCGATTCTGTGCAATTCAGCGTCGTTAACAATTTGGAAGAGGGAATTATAAGTATAGGATTCACGACATCTACCGGAAGTTCGGGTAACGGAGCCAAACTTTACATAGATAATGTAATCTTAAAGTATTATGGTATCGATAAATCAGACCTTAAACAACTGATAGACTCAGCAAATGTTTTGTTTAGCAATCAACAGCCAACCGGACTACCGAATGCGTACCCCAATTTAAGTGCTGCAATTGCTGCTGCTCAGGCAGTTTACAACAATACAATGGCTACAGTTGCTCAGGTTTTGGAACAGGAAAATGCATTAAAAGAGGCTATTGCAGAAGTACATGGTGGAATATTACTGAAAAGCCGTATAGATACCTGGACAACCTTCCCCTATAATGCCACTTCAGCGATTATAAATCCAAGTTTTGAATCAGGTTTTACCGGTTGGAGTAATACCGGACCTTTCCAGACTCAAACAAATACTTCTTTTGATCCATACAAAGTAGGTACTTATTATGCCGAAAGATGGATTAGCAGTGGTGGTTCACTATCAGATATTAGACTGCTGCAAAGCGTAAAATACATTCCAAACGGAGTTTATATGCTTACAGCTTCGGCTCATGCCACACAACAAGCTGATAATTCATTTCCAGGAGGAACATATCTTTCAGCGAATACCGATTTTGTTGAAATTTTTGAACGAAAGGATTATTCAGTTACCACTACAGTTACCGACAATACTTTAAACATCGGGTTCGAAGTTTTCACTACAGGCAACTGGGTAGCAACCGATAATTATCGTTTGACTTATATAAGCGATGGAAGACCGTATTTGATTGTAACTCCCGATAAACTAAGTTTTTCACCATCGGCTACTTCAAAAACTATTACAATAAAAGGTGGAAATTTGACCAATGCTGTAACTCTAACGGCGCCTAATGGATTTTCTTTATCCACTTCAAATATACCTGCTGCGAATGTTATGAACGAAGCTGGAGTTGAAGTTACAGTAGTTTATACTGGTACTACGGAAGTGATTACCGACACTTTATTTATAAGTTCAGGGGCAACTGTTGTTAAAGTGCCGCTTACAGTAACGCAAACAGCCAGTGCCAATGTGGGAGGTTTATTCTATGATATTACTTTGCCTGAGTTATATACTTTTAAAGTAAACGGCGATGTGTTTGGCGATATTTCAATAAGTGCTCCAACTGGTATAACACTTTCAGAAACAAATGTTTCTGCAGTTGATGCCGTTGCAGGTAAAGATATTTCGGCACAGTGGAATTTAAATTCTTATATTTCTGACAAATATATATACATTACAACTGGAGGTATAAAAAAAGATTCAATTCTCGTGTTTGCCATAAAAGATAATCTTATATCAAGTTGGGATGGAGATTATGCTGAAGGTGAAGGTTCTCGTTTAACTGACTTTGGTTGGACGCACACATTGGCAGATGGTGCAACACCTGTTGGCACAACCTTTAATGTGTATGATGCAACTTCGGCTGTTCGTTATGTTCCTTATGCTAAAGCTAATCACACTTACAGGGGCAAACCTTGGATTGGGCATCGTATAGCCTACTTACGCGGCTGGGGTAATCCTGCTACAAATGTTTACAATTTGCCGGTTATGCTCGAAGAAGGAAAAACATACAAATTCCGCGGAGTTTCGGCATGGCACAATAATGAAACTAACCCAACTTTCACTTATATGGTTAATTCAGCTCCGGCGAATCTTGGCGATACCCTTGGCAGTCAATCGGTACTCTGTACCGTACGTCAAAGAGGTGAAGATTATACTTTTGAATTTAAACCAAAAACTACCGCTGTTCATTATCTCACGGTATCGAGTAACACAGTGAACGATGCAATGTGCGCACCTGAATTCCTTGCAATTTATGAAAACCCTTTGAATACAGCAACCGACAATAAATCAGCTTCTTCATTGAAAGTTTATCCAACAATCACTTCTGGCAATGTTCAGGTTGACTTTGGTGGAAAAACAGGATTTATTAAAGTCTATGATATTTCTGGCCGTTTAGTTAGCACAAAAGAAGCTAAAAACAGCATAGAATCAGTTTCGCTGCCAACCGCAGGTATTTACCTTATGGAAGTATCCACAGGTAACGAAACGCGTACATTTAAAGTTGTAAAAATGTAAAAAATACAACAATTTTAAATCATACTCATAATCGAGTTATTAAAAAAGTAAACCTGACAAGTTATAGAAATTTGTCAGGTTTTATTTTTAAAGCATCATTGAATACCTTTTTAACCAAATTAACTTTTTAAACCGAATATGCCGAAAATTTTTCCATAACTCTCGCGTAATAGGTTTTGGTTACAGGAATGTCGGGGATATTGACAGTATCGAATTCAACAAAAATTCCATCTTTAGTTTTCTTCATTACTTTTACTTTATCAAGGTTAATGATAAAAGAACGATGACAACGAACCAAAGGTGTTTCATGAGTAAGATTTTCTTCCATCCATTTAAGAGAATTGCGAAGCAGAAAATGTGAAACCTTCGATTTGTTAATATAGTGGATAGTCGCGTAATTCTCTGCAGATTCAATATACAATAAATTGTCGATAAATACCGATAGCTTCAATTCGCCTTTTTCGTCGGTAAATTTCAGCAAATGCTTTTTGGCAATTGTTGTCTTTTGTTCTGCAGCATTCATTTTCTCAAGTAAATGATTTTTATCACGCCATGAGAAATAGAGCCACAAAACTGAATATGGTAAAAGTAAAACCAAACTTGTATTGATAACCGATTGATGAAAAATCTCCATAAAATCGCGTTTAGCATTGCCTGCAGGTATATATTTTGAGAACAAAGAGAAAAACAGTGCCATTGCAGTAATTTCCGCTGCTATCCATCCTAAAAATTGCAGATAGCTTAATGCATTTTTACGGGTATAAACAAGCATGATCATTCTACTGATGACTACAACAAGCATACCTGTTAAAATTATCAGACTTGAGAAGAAAAAATACTTAAACTCCGATATTTCAGGATACCATTGTCGCGAATTAAAGGGCTGAAATATATTGATAAACAGCAATGCAAACAAAGCTGTAAATAATATTAGCTTAACAATATTTCCTTTTTCGTAAAGATATGCGGGAATTTTTGTATTCATTTTATATGCAGAATTTTTCCTTTGCAAATTTAACTTTTTATATTCACTGAACAAGGTAAGAATTCATCGAGAGTGTAAAATTTTGTCCCGTTATTTTAAATTTTATCCCTCATTTTCAAATTTAATAACTTTAGACCTGTGTTTTTCTCAAGAAATTGCTAAGCTTGTATCCGGATAATACTTTTGCTGCAAAAAAAAGATCAGCAAAATGAATTATTCAGAAAATTATAACAGACTTTCAAAAGAATTTAACGTGGGAAAGGATAAAATGCTTTCCGAAACAGGCATTATACTTAAGTATTTTAATTTTAATTCTGAAAGAAATCGAAGCAACAACGCTGAAAATCCATTATTAAACGATGCAGTACCCGAGAACGAACATTTCACATATCCTGCATTTTTTCCTGCTGATAACGAGCGCAACAATAAAGCAATTATTTTGCTGCATGGATTGAATGAACGAAGTTGGAATAAATACCTTACATGGGCTGAATATTTATGCAAACATACACATAAAGCAGTTATACTTTTCCCACTTGCATATCACATAAATCGTTCTCCGGCATGGTGGTCCAACCCAAGAATTATCAGTTCGTTCATTGAACGCAGAAAAGAAATTACCGGCAACGATCGTTCGTTAAGTTTAGCAAACATCGCGCTTAGCGAACGTATATCGGCAAATCCTGGAAGATTTTACTCATCCGGACAACAAACTCTCAAGGATGTAACATGTTTAATTGCTGACATATATGCAGGCAAACATCCGGCTTTTGCTCGTGAAACAAATGTAGATGTTTTTGCATATTCAATCGGAGCATTTTTGGCCCAAATTCTGTTTATGCTGAATCCGCAGGGATTAATGAGTAATTCAAAACTTTTTATGTTTTGCGGTGGAAGTATTTTTAATCGCATGTATGGAACTTCAAGAAGTATAATGGATAAATATGCATTTGAAAAGTTGTATAATTATTATAGTTCAGATTTTTATATAACCAACAATAATATAGTTCAAAGTGACACGCAACTGAAAGCTTTCAAAGCAATGATAAACACAAATAATTATGCAACGGAACGTTCAGGATTTTTTCAAAGTATCAGAAATCGTTTCAGTTGTGTAGCACTAAAACAGGATGTTGTAATTCCCTACGAAGGTATTGTAGATGCAGTGGGCGTAAATAACAAAAACAATATTGATTTACTGGATTTTAATTACCCTTACAATCACGAAAATCCATTCCCTATTTTCAATAATAATTTGAAAAACGAAGTCGACATTGCATTTAACACGGTTTTTAGTCGTGCTGCGGCTTTTCTTGCCTGAATGAGTTAATATGCCAATAAAACAATGAGATGATATTCAATAAATCTGTTTTTTTAAATAATAATTGATTAAGTTTGATATATCTTTCTCAAAAATAGCTTTTTATTCCTTATTAATTCGTTGATTTTTTGTAAGTTTGCGGTATAAATATTAAATAATGGATATTTTTCTTATCGCTTTGTCCGGCATATTGATGATCGCCGGATTTTTGGGATGTATTTTGCCGATTTTGCCCGGTGTTCCGCTAAGTTACATCGGGTTATTGTTATTGCATTTTACAAAAAAAGTGCAGTTTAGTACTGAGTTCCTGATTTTTTGGGCAATTATCGTAGTCCTAATTTCCATTGCCGACTATGTAATTCCTATTTGGGGAACAAAAAAATTCGGTGGCAGCAAAAAAGGTGTTTGGGGAAGTACCATCGGGTTGATTTTCGGATTTTTTCTTGGACCCTTCGGGATAATTTTCGGACCTTTTTTCGGTGCATTAGTTGGCGAATTGCTCGATAACAAAACACAAAAAGATGCCATAAGAGCTGCATTTGGCTCATTTGTCGGATTTATTATTGGCACTGTAAGCAAACTGATTATCGCCGGATTCTTAATTTATCATTATATTGCAGCTCTGATATGAACAAATCAAGTTTAATTGTGATTGTATGTCTGATAATTTTTAGTGCATGTAAAAATAATAACAGTATGACTGTTGAAGAAATTGCTCTAATTGAACAAGCGGACACAATCACTCCCATGCGGGTTTTGAAGATTGACAATGCCGAAGACTCACTTATATTGCGGAGTAAAAGTAAAGATGTTGATTATAAAAAAGACAGAATTATCCTGCAAAAACTTATCAGCCGACTTAAAGCTACTATGATTGCAGAATCGGGCGTTGGTATTGCAGCACCACAGGTGGGAATACTCCGGAATATTTTTTTGTTTGTTCGTATCGATAAACCTGAACGCCCGGTAGAAGTGGCAATTAATCCAAAAATAATTGCATTTTCTGAAGAAAAGTATATTTTCGAAGGTGACGGCTGTTTATCTGTGCCCGACCGAAAAGGTAATTCGTTACGATACAAATGGATAGATGTGGAATACTTGAATGAGGAAGGTTACCTAATCCGTGAGCGATTATTTGCCAATTCACGCTTCGAAGACTTTACGGGTGTAATTTTTCAACATGAGTTTGATCATTTAAACGGAATATTATATACAGATAAATTAGTAGAAAAAGATGAATAAGTTTAAAATTTTACTGTTGGCTGCGCTGGTTTTAATCGCAAACATTGATACAAATGCCGGTTTATTTTCCAAAAAGAAAAAGCCTGAACCACCGAAAACTGAAACACCCGCACCTAAAAAAGAACCTGATACCAAAGGTCCAAAACCTTACAATCAGGTTATCACAGGCAAAGCCAAATCATCTGTTGGTTTTATGAGTGTACATAAACTTGATAATCGCTATTTTCTTGAAATACCTGATTCGGTCACAAATCGCGATTTGCTTGTTGTAAACCGCATTTCACAATCGGCCGCTGACAATCGCAAAGGTTTTATAGGTTATGCCGGCGATATAATCGGAAATGATGTAATTCGTTTTGAAAATGGACCAAACGACAAAGTTTTTATTCGTTCGATATCGTATTCTGAACGCTCCAGCGATTCAACAGGAATGTATGTTTCAGTCCAAAAATCGAATGTACATACAATTCTGGCAGCTTTCGATGTAAAAGCGTATAAAACCGACAGTGTAACAAAAACCAGAAACAGCGTAATTGATATTACCGATTTTGTAAACAGCGACAATAATTTGTTATTTTTCAGCGAAACTGCCAAGAAAAATCTTACATTGGGCATGTTTTATTCTGATCGAAGTTATATCGATACAATCAAAGCATTTCCAATTAATATTGAAATTAAAACAGTAAAAACCTATGCTCACAAGCCTGCATCGGGCTCTGAAACACCACGCGATCCGTTTACTTATGAACTCAACAGTTCAATTTTGCTTTTACCTGCAAAACCAATGAAACCGCGTTATGCCGATCCACGCGTAGGATATTTCACTAGATCGTATACCGATTTCGATAAAAATCCGCAAGGTGTTGAACGTGTATCGATGATAACCCGCTGGCGATTGGAACCTAAAGAGGAGGATTTGGAAAAATACAAACGCGGTGAGTTGGTTGAACCTAAAAAACCGATTGTTTTCTATATCGACCCTTCCACACCCAAAAAATGGGTGCCATATCTTATTCAAGGTGTTAACGATTGGCAAAGTGCATTTGAAAAGGCTGGTTTTAAAAATGCCATAATGGGTCTTGAAGCTCCCGACAATCCTGAATGGAGTCTTGAAGATGCACGCCATTCTGCCATTGTTTACAAACCTTCAACTATTCCAAATGCAAGCGGACCGCATATTCATGACCCACGCAGTGGCGAAATTATCGAATCGCACATCAATTGGTATCATAATGTGATGGAATTGCTGCGCAACTGGTATTTTATTCAAACCGCTGCCGTTGATCCACGTGCCCGCAGCTTAAACTTCGATGATGAATTAATGGGACAATTGATACGTTTTGTTTCATCGCACGAAGTTGGTCATACACTTGGCTTACGCCATAATTTTGGTTCATCTGCAACTGTACCTGTTGAGAAACTCCGCGATAAAAAGTGGGTGGAAGCCAATGGGCACACTCCATCGATAATGGATTATGCACGTTTTAATTATGTCGCTCAACCTGAAGATAATATCACCGAAAAAGGGTTATTTCCGCGTATCGGAATTTATGACGATTGGTCAATTGAATGGGGGTACCGATATTATCCTCAGTTTGAAACTGCTCAGGATGAAGTTGCTTATCTGAACAAATTGGTGATTGATAAATTAGCATCCGACATTCGCTTTACTTTTGGCGGTGAAACAGACCCGAACGATCCGCGCAACCAAAACGAAGATCTGGGCGATAATGCCATGAAAGCAAGTTTCTACGGCATTAAAAACCTAAAACGCATTTTACCAAACCTAATTGAGTGGACCAAAAAACCCAACAAAGATTACGCTTCGGCTGCACAAATGTACGGCGAAGTTGTAACACAGTTTAACCGCTACATGGGACACGTGGCAAAAAACATCGGTGGCATTTATACTACACCTAAAAAAGTAGAACAGGAAGGCGATGTAATTGAATTTGTAAATGCAAAAACACAACTTGAAGCCCTGAACTTCCTGAATGAGCAATTATTCACCACACCAATTTGGCTTGTTGATAAAGATTTGATTAACAAAGCTATGGTTAATCCGGTTGAAAATATCGGCAATGTGCAGCGAAATGTTATCAATCGTCTGGTAAGCAAATTTACATTCGATAAAATGATACGTGATGAGACCCAGAATGGTTCAAAAGCATTCACCGCTTTGCAAATGCTCGATATTATGAAACGTAACATCTGGGCGGAATTACCAGGCAATGGTACAATTGATACTTATCGTCGGAATTTGCAGAAAATTTATATTGATGCACTTGTAGCGATTATTCAAGGCGATCCATCACAAGGTAACCGTTTTACAACATCGGATGCTGCAGGTATTGCCCGTGTACATCTTACACAACTTCGTTCAGAAATTGGACGTGCCCAAATCAACGCTTCAGGAATAACCAAAGCTCATCTTGTCGATCTGGCAGCACAAATTGACAAAGTACTTTCGGTAAAAAATTAAAATATATTCACCTCTGTTTGGGTGTATCGATGCGGGAATCGATACACCCAAATTTCTAATTTACTAATCACCAATCACCAATTCACTTATTTTTTTGACATAAGCATTAAAAATAGTACCTTTGCCGATTATTTTTTGGCAATATAATGCAATATCAAACACATATTCTCCCCAACGGATTAAAAATTATACATAAACCTGACGATATGCAGGTGGTTTTTTGTGGTGTAGCCATCGATGTTGGGTCGCGCGACGAAAGTCCCGAAGAAGCAGGAATGGCTCATTTTATTGAGCATCTGCTATTCAAAGGGACAAAAAAACAACGGTCTTCACATATTATTAACAGACTCGAAAATGTTGGAGGTGAGCTCAACGCTTACACTACCAAAGAAGAAACGATGGTGTATGCGGCTGTTCTACAAGAACATACAGAACGAACGATTGAACTGATCGCCGACATAACCCTCAATTCAGTTTTTCCGCAAAAGGAAATCGAAAAAGAGTTAGTGGTAATTACAGACGAAATTCAATCCTATAACGACAGCCCGTCCGAATCGGTTTTCGACGATTTCGAGGACATGCTTTTCCAACATCATTCTATCGGACATAATATTCTTGGGAATATTGACACGCTTAAAACATTTAATAACGAGCGATTGAAAGCTTTTCATCAGGAATATTATTTCCCCGGAAATATGACTTTTTTTTCGGTAGGTAACCTCAAATTTGAGAAACTTGTAAAATTAATTGAGAGGTATTTTGTTACCTCCAGCAACAGGCAATCAAAACCCGAACGCATTGCACCTACAGTTACAGCAAACAATCGTATTGATATTAAAAAAAATACTTTCCAAACGCATTTCGTTCTTGGACGAAACGCCTACAATCTTTATCACCCCGACCGTATTGGGATGTTTCTTCTGAATAATATACTTGGTGGTGCCGGAATGAACAGTAAATTAAATCTATCGCTTCGGGAAAAACATGGATTGGTTTACAATGTTGAATCGGTTTATCAACCCATGACCGATACCGGAATTTGGGCTGTGTATTTTGGCTCTGATCCTGAAAATGCTTCGCGTTGCGAAAAACTAATAAGAACTGAACTTCAAACCCTGAAAGATAAGGAAATATCAGAAGCTGCCTTAAAAAAATACAAGCTTCAATTACTGGGACAAATAGCCATAAACAACGAAAATAAGGAAAATATGGCGCTTGGAATGGGTAAAAGTTTTATGCGATACGGCACAGTTGACAGTATGGAAAATGTACGCAAAAAAATTGAACAAATTACATCGAAGCAGTTGCTCCGGTTAGCCAACGAAATTTTTGATGCTGAAAAATTTACTGTGGTCCGGTATATTTGAGGAAAGAAATTGAGAAATTAGGAAATTGAGAAATTAGGAAATTAACAAAGTAGCAAAGTAATGAATCTTGAGAATTATCTCGATGCGAATGCCGGAGAAGAACCCGATTATCTGAAAATAATTGAACGTCGTACATGGACGCGACAATTAAATCCTCGTATGCTTTCAGGTAAATTACAAGGCAGATTTCTATCAATGCTTTGTTCGATGATTCAACCTGAAAGTATTCTCGAAATTGGAACATACACCGGATATTCGGCGCTATGCCTTGCTGAGCATCTTGCACCGGAAGGAATGTTGTACACTATCGAAATTGATGATGAACTGGAAGATACCATACGTGAAAATTTTGCACTTTCGCCTTATGAAAGCAAAATAAAACTACATATTGGCGATGCGTTAAAATTTATCGATACCATAGAAACTACTTTCGATTTGGTTTTTATCGATGCTGATAAACGTGACTATCTGACTTACTACGAAAAAGTTTTTCCGAAAGTTCGGATGGGAGGTTATATTTTGGTTGATAATACTTTGTGGGATGGAAAAGTGCTTCATCCTGAAAAAAACACAGACATTCAGACTGTTGAGATAATGAAATTCAATCATTTTATTGTAAACGACCCAAGAGTGAGCAACATAATTGTACCGCTCCGCGATGGTTTAACTATAATCAGAAAAATCAAAGATTAATATATGAATAAAGATACCAATAAGTTTATTTACGAACTGGAATTTAAAGTGCGTGATTACGAGTGTGATATTCAGGGTATTGTTAACAATTCATGTTATCAAAATTACCTAGAACATACCCGACACGAATTTTTGCTTGCCAACAATGTAAGTTTTGCCGAATTGCACAGCCGAGGCATCGATGCTGTAGTTTCAAATATCGAAATTCACTATAAATCGCCCTTAAAGCCCGGCGATGCTTTTGTTTCAAAACTTTATGTTACCAAAGAAGGTGCGCGCTACTTTTTCCATCAGCAAATAAACCGTATTGGCGATAACAAGCTGATAGTAAAAGCAAAAGTTGGCACAGTAGTAGTTGTAAACGGAAAACTTACGGCAACTTTTCCTGAATTTGACAATCTTATAGAAAAATCAAATCAGTAAGTACTTGAATAAACTTTTCACATTATAGATTGTTAATTAAATCAAGCTCAGGGCTACCCTTTATTGCAATAAAGTACATTTTAGTTCTTGTTAACTCGTTTCCCTGTTCACTTATTCACTTGTATTCTAATTCACTAAAACTAAAAAAATGGAAAATAAAACCAACGAATTCCTTCAGATTGAAGAAAACATAGTAAAAATGTTACGTACAGTTTACGATCCAGAAATCCCAGTCAATATTTACGATTTGGGACTGATTTATAAAATCGACCTCGCAGACAACGGGCACTTAACTATCGATATGACACTTACTGCTCCCAACTGCCCAGCTGTTGATTTTATTGTGGAAGATGTAAAAATGAAAACCGAAAGTGTTGCCGGTGTTACAGGAGTTGATGTAAATATCGTTTTTGAACCAGCGTGGGATAAAGAAATGATGAGTGAAGAAGCTAAACTCGAACTCGGGTTTCTTTAAAAAACAATCTATTAACCAAATTAACTGAATGATTGTAGAAGGAAAAAAAGTTTATTTCATGTCGGATGCGCACCTTGGTTCAAGAGTGATAGCCGACAATCGTGCGCATGAAAAGAAAGTAGTGGCATGGCTCGATTTTATCAAAGCTGATGCTTCAGTTTTATTTCTGATGGGCGACATTTTCGATTTCTGGTTCGAATATCGCACAGTCGTTCCGAAAGGTTACACCCGATTTCTTGGCAAACTTGCCGAAATGGCTGATGCCGGCGTTGAGATTCATTTTTTTACGGGGAATCATGATATTTGGACTTTCGGATATTTTGAAAAAGAAATAGGGATGAAAGTTCATCGCAAACCTGAAAATTTTATACTTGGTTCAAAAAAGTTTTTTTTGGCGCATGGCGATGGACTTGATCCCGATGATAAAGGATTTCATATCCTCCGTAAACTTTTTCACAGCAAAACTGCGCAACGACTTTTCAGGTCTTTCCCACCTGCTTGGGGACAGGAGTTAGGATATCGGTGGTCGGCACATAACAGAGGCATAATTCTAAACCAAAACAACGATTACGCAGGAGAAAACAAAGAAAGTTTAATACTTTTTGCAAAAAAATATGCCCAAACTCATGATGTTGATTTCATGATATTCGGGCACAGACATATCCCTTTAGACTTACAACTTGTTGATAACAAGCGTGTAGTAATTCTTGGCGATTTTGTAAGTTTCTTTTCGTACGGTGTTTTCGATGGCAAAAATTTCAGCCTTGAGTTTTTTTAAACAGCCTTGAAACTCAAATCAAGACTTTTTACCGAATGCGTTAATGCGCCAACCGAAATATAATCCACACCACATTCAGCATAATCGCGAAGCGTTTCGAAAGTTATACCTCCGGACGATTCAGTTTCGTATTTTCCTGCAATCAATTCCACAGCTTTTCGTGTGTTCTCAGGTGTAAAATTGTCGAGCATTATGCGGTCAACTCCACCTATGGCAAGTACCTGATTAAGTTCATCGAAATTGCGCACTTCTATTTCAATTTTGAGATCTTTACCTTTTTGCTTGCAATATTCTTTAGCACGCAAAATCGCTTTATCTATTCCTCCCGCAAAATCCACATGATTATCTTTGAGTAAAATCATATCGTACAAACCAATCCGGTGATTTACACCTCCACCAATTTTTACCGCTTCTTTTTCTAGTAATCGCAAGCCGGGAGTAGTTTTTCGGGTATCGAGCACGCGTGTTTTGGTTCCTTCGAGTGCATTTACGTACTGACGTGTGCGAGTGGCAATTCCGCTCATTCGTTGCATGATGTTCAGCATTAACCGCTCAGTCTGTAATAACGACTGTATGCGACCTTCAACCACAAAAGCAATGTCGCCTTTTTTTACTTCAGTGCCATCGTTAATAAAAACCGTCATTTTCAGTTCCGGATCGAAAGCCTGAAATATTTTACGGGCAACTTCTATGCCTGCTATCACACCATTTTCCTTAACTATCAATTGTGATTTTCCCTGAGCATCAGGGGGAATACATGAAAGAGTTGTATGGTCACCATCGCCGATATCTTCGGCAAACCAAAGTGAAATAAGCTGATCGAAATCGTTATTCATTGGTTGATTCTATTCTGAGTTGTTGTATTAATGTTTGATTTCCGCTCTTTCGCATAAGTATATACACCCGAAAATTTCCGTTTGCTGTATTTAAGTTGCCAATCAGAAAACTTGCCGACTCTCGGTTTCCGTTATGTAATACACTGAAAGTGCTGACTTTATTTTTTTTGAAAAAATCAGTCAGTATTCCAGTAGTTTGCTGGCGACTTAAAACATCGTTGGTTTTTGCCACAACCAGTTCCACATTCGCATTCAGAAAAGGTGAAAGTCTGGTTGCATCTCCATTTCCTAAAGCGGTGATTACATCAGAAGGTATATCGTTTTGGGCATTTGTCAGTGCGAAGACAAAAACCATTAACAAGCTTAGAAATATTCTTTTTAAAATACTAGTTTTCATTTTAAATTTTATTTAGCGTAAAAAAATTTTACCATGAACACTGAATTGATTGAATTTTCAGGTTTAGTTGTATTCTTTTAATTCACATATTCAAAATATCGACAAAAAAATGCCATATTTGTAATCCCGAAATTTCAGCAATACAAAAGTAATTTTTTTTGGCGGATTTTTGACATACTTTTTTGTATATAAATTTACAGCAAATACCGAACCAACTCAGAAAATAACTTCATAAAAAAATGAAAATAATAGTGTTAATGATGGGTAAAACAAATGTAAAACCTGTAGCTGAGTTAATAACAGATTACACAAACAGGCTTAAACATTACATTTCAACAGAAGTTGTAATAATTCCCGAACTTAAGAACACTAAGAATCTGAACGAAACTGACCAAAAAGAAAAAGAGGGAGCGTTAATTCTCAAACACATAAATAAAACAGATGAAGTTTTTCTGCTTGACGAAAAAGGAAAGATGTTTTCCTCTGTGGAATTTGCAACAATGATTGAAAAAAGAAATACTGAAGCAACAAAACGCATGATTTTTGTTGTAGGAGGTGCGTACGGCTTTTCGCAGGAAGTGTACAACCGTGCCGATGGTTTAATTTCGCTTTCGAGAATGACTTTTCCACATCAATTGGTCAGAGCAATTTTTATGGAACAACTTTATAGAGCCTTGACCATTATTCGAGGTGAACCTTATCATCATGTTTGATTCTTTTTGTGAACTACAAAATCTGGTCATACTTTTGAATGTTTTTTATTAAGAAATTGAGAAATAGACTGTTTTGAATAAAGTATTACACAATGATGCAAATTACTAAAACATACCGCTTTTTACTTATTGCAATAGCCTTTGCTCTTGCTACAGGTTTGATTTTTAGTTTTTTATATCGAATCTCTCCCACTTATTCAATCAACAGCAAATACTTTCAGGAAGTTTTATACAAAAAAGAGAAACAGGCAGACAAACTTAAGGAGTATATTGTAAATCAGATAATTTCGGGCAACTTAAACGTATTACGAAAAAATGCGCTTGAAACGCATGGAATAGCCATTTTTGTCAAAAAAAATGATGAATTAGTTTACTGGACTGATAATCATATTGATATTGATCCACACGATTGTGTAGCAACCAACGGTTACGAACTCAAAACTTATTCGAATGCCTGGTGTCTTGAAAAACATATTCAGAAAGATTCGCTTGGGATTATCACACTGATTTTTCTAAAGCATAATTTCCCTTATGTAAACGATGTTTTGCGAAACGAATTCGCTCCTGAATTTAAAACGAATGAAAATATTCTGATAAAAAAGGGCAGCCGAAACGATAAACATGCTATTTTTAACTCACAGGGAAAATATCTTTTTACACTTTCAACTCCCGAAAATCCAATATACGACAACAGAGCAGGATATATTGCATTCTTTACATTATTCTTAGCAATGTTACTGTTTTTTATTGGATTGGCAAAATGTAATTTGCTTAGTAAAAAGAAATGGTTAACACTACAAGAATATTTGATTGTTTCAATTGTTTCGGGAATTGTTATTTTTTTAAGCTTGTGGTTTAAAAAACCGGACATGCTCTACTGGGATGCAATTTTTTCGGCTCAGCAGTATGCTTTCAATACCATATTGTCGTCGATAACACATCTTACTATTGCTATCTTTTACTTTACTGCAATTGGGTTTCTATTTTATTTTGGCGTAAAATTTAACGAAAAACAAAACAGAGTTCCTGAAATAATACTTCAATTAGGAATAATACTCTTCTTTGTTCTTATCTTCGTTATTATCAGAAGCCTCATTTTTCATTCAGGCATTCAGCTAAATATTGTAAATTTCAGGGAAACTTCGTTTGTAACAATATGGGTACATTTGCTTATTTTATTGCCTGCCGTGAGTTTTGGCCTTTTCTTCTTTAAGGTTCACAACTATTTTCATGCTAATAATAGATTAAAAATTGCTATAATAACTGATGTAATTCTGGCTTTTGTATTGTCTGTTTCGTTAGCAGTTTTATCACCTTCAGTGATTTTTATAATTGTTCCTGCACTTGTATTATTACTTTTTACTTTTTACCTGTCATACATATTCAAGAATTTCAAAAGTTTTCATTTGCTGTTGCCCTTATGGATTTTGATTTATACATGCTTCTTCATTTTTTCTTCACTTGCATTAAACAATCAAAAAAAGGCCGAAAAGTATAAATTACTTGCACAAAATATAATGATTAATGGCAATGTGGAGACAGATCGGCTTACTGAAATAATGCTCGAAGAATTGGATGCACAACTTTCGTCAGACAAACGCATTAGCCAAATGGCAGCATATCCCGACTCTGTTTTAAATGCGAATAGTTACCTGAACAGAAATTATTTACGTGGATATTGGAATAAGTTTGAAATGCGATTGAACACTGCTGTTGTAAACTCAGAACTTTACTTTCAATTCCGGGAATTGATAGCAAACAGCGGTGAAAAAATTGCGAATACACATTTTTATAAATTATCATCTTCAAATTCGGGAATGGCTTTTATCGGCAGTTTCGAGATAAAAAATCCGGCATCCGATTCGGTTTATTATTACATGCAGTTTTATCCACGCAGAAATTTCACAAGTTATAGTTTTCCCGGATTTTTACTTACTCCCATACAAATACAACCTGGAAATCAGAATATCAGTATAATTAAAATTGAAAATAGCAAACCTGTAAATATATCAGGAGATACAACTTTTTTGTCAGATAAAAACAAAATCAAATTCTCAGGCAAAGTTTTTACGGTTAATAAACAAAAAGGCAGAACAATTTACACTTACTGGAAAAATAATGATAACTATGTGCTGATTTCAGAAAACAAAACACAAACTTTCTCAGGAATCATTTTGTATTTAATCTACACATTCTTAATTTATTATGTATTAGTTTGGCTCGCCATACGTATATACCTCATTGTTTTTCGAAAAAGCAAAACAGTAACCGGATTTACATCAAGGTTTCAATATGCGTTTATTGTTTTATTGGTAGTCAGCTTTATAGGAATATTTTATGTATCGGTTAATTTTATTCAAAGGAATTACAAAGAAGAACAGATAAAAGAAATAGAAAACAAGAAAAAGTACATTCAAAAAGCACTTCAGAACACATATTACTGGACACAAAATCTTTCGAACGTAAACAAACAGGCACTCAATCTCGATTTACAGGAACTTTCGTATATTTACGAAACCGATATTCATGTATATAACAACACAGGTGATTTAATAGGCAGTTCGCAACCACTCATATTTAACCGAAATCTTATTGGGACACGTATTTCGCCTGTACCTTATTTCTCCGACAGTCCCGACCTTACACATTACGAATCGATAGGAAGGCTTAAATATCTGGCATCCTATACCGATTTTTATAACGGCGATTTTTTGCAGCTCGGCTTTATTGCTTTACCTCAATTCCTGAGTCAGGAAGAAATACAACGACAAATAACTGATTTCATTTCAGTAATAATACATATATATTTAATTGTCATTGTACTGGTAATTTTTCTTAGTTTGATTATTGGTAAACAACTTTCGGCGCCGTTAATAATGATTGAAAACAAATTAAAAATGATGCGTTTCGGACATCGGAACGAAAAAATTGATTATCAGGCAAACGATGAAATTGGTCAATTGGTTGAACAATACAACCGTACAATTGATGAGCTTGAAAACAGTGCTCGGCAACTTGCAAAATCGGAACGTGAATCGGCATGGAAAACTATGGCTCGTCAGATTGCACATGAAATCAACAATCCGCTTACACCAATGAAACTCACAATACAGCAACTGCAACGAACTTTTGATATTAAAGCAGAAAATTTCGAAGAATATTTTAAGAAATCGACAACGGTATTGATCGAACAAATTGATAATTTATCGCGCATAGCAGCTACTTTCTCCAACTTCGCCCGACTCCCCGAAGCTCAATTCCGAAAAGTTGATATTGCAGCAAAACTAAATTCGGTTGTACAACTTTTTGCACATAACCATGAACAAATTGAGGTTAATTATCATGGACTTAACGAAGGTCTCTATGTTTATGCCGACCCCGAACAACTCACACAAGTTTTTAATAATTTGTTGAAAAATGCGTTACAGGCAATTCCTGCAGATAAAAAAGGAAAAGTTGATGTCTCCATAAAAAAAGAAAATGAGCAAATATCTATTGAAATAGCTGACAATGGCATTGGCATAAATCCTGATGTTGCCGATAAACTTTTCATGCCGAACTTTACAACCAAAAGCACCGGTATGGGATTGGGGCTGACAATATCAAAAAATATAATTGAAATTACCGGAGGCAGCATAAAGTTCAAACCAAATGCACATAACGGCACCACCTTCATCATAAATTTACCATCCGAAGAATAATAACTACGCTGATAAATTTCGTTTCATGCGTTTTAAAATTCATAAAAAAGTATGAATATTCAATCAAATTCATTCTAATTGTATATATTTGCGTTGAAAGCAAAACTTTTCAGGACAAAATAAATTCAGTAAAAAAATTAATAAAAAATCTCAAACATGGCAACTACAGCAAAACTTTACAGTTATGATTTCGGTATGACTAAAACATACTTGCTTGCAACTGCTTTTATTGCAGGAAATCTTATTTTACCACAACTTGCACATATAGTTCCAAACGGAGGACCAACATTACTTCCTATTTATTTTCTTACTTTAATTGCTGCGTATAAATACGGAATAAAAGTTGGACTGCTTACTGCAGTTTTTTCTCCCTTAGTAAATTCTTTACTGTTTGGAATGCCTGTGGCCTCAATGCTAACAGTAATTCTAACAAAATCAATATTATTGGCATTTGCAGCAGGTTTTATTGCACAAAAAACATCAAAAATTTCATTGTTCAACTTATTAACGATTGTTTTAGCTTACCAGTTAATTGGTGGTGCTGCCGAATGGTTAATTACCGGAAATTTTAGCGCTGCCTTACAGGATTTTACTATAGGTTATCCCGGAATGTTAATCCAGATTTTTGGTGGTTATTTGATGTTGAAAGCATTGGCTAAAGTATAGGTTTTTACGAAAATAGGGAATAAAGGAAAATATGAAATTAAGAATTATGTTCGCATAGAATTAAAAAATTGTTTTGTTTTTTTTATCCTGATCTTTTATATTACTTTTTATCTTCTCAATTTCTTAATTTCTCAATTTCTTAATTTCCTAATTTACCAATTTCTTTCATCAAAAAAAAATGAACAGCAAAACTTTCGAAGAAGTCCTCCAAAAGTTTCAAACAATTGAAATAAACGAAACTTTTGATATGATAGTTGCAATAGCAAATGGAGGTATTATACCTGCCGGTATAATCAATCAAAGGCTTGGGCTTGAAATTCATCTGCTGAAGATAAACTTTAAAGATGAGTTTCAGAAACCACGTTACGATGCTCCTAAATTATTAAAAGCTATCGATTTTGATTTTAAAAACAAGAAAATTTTGCTTGTTGACGACCGCATTAAATCAGGCTCAACTATAAAACTTGCGAAAGAATTACTGAAAGATGCCGCAATGATTAAAACCTTTGCAGTGAACGGAAATGCCGATTATCCTTTGTATAATGAGACTTGTTTCAAATTTCCGTGGGTATTTTAATGATTATTTCAAGTAATAAATTTTTCATATACCCCAAAAAATCATAAAGGATCTGATGACAAATGTAAAATGACAAATTATTAAATATGGACAGAAGAAATTTTTTAAAAGCAATAGCACTTGCCGGTGCAGCAATTACTGTAAAACAAAGCGGTGCTATGACTCTTATGTCTCAAAAATTCAACGCTCCTGCGCCCGGAAAAGATGTTGATCTGGTGGCAGTTATGGGAGGCGAACCTGTTGCCATGTTTCGCAAGGGAATAACAGAAATTGGCGGCATGGGAAAATTTGTAAAAAAGGGACAGAAAGTTGTAATAAAACCCAACATAGGCTGGGATAAAGTGCCTGAACTTGCCGGCAATACAAATCCTGAACTTATTGGCGAAATCGTACGGCAATGCATTAAATCCGGAGCAAAAGAAGTGGTAGTTTTTGACCACACTTGCGACGATTGGCGCAAATGTTACAAAAACAGCGGAATAGAAGATGCTGTTAGAGATGCAGGTGGTAAAATGGTACCTGCACACGAAGAATCATATTATACCGAGGTTGATTTACCGAAAGGTATAAGTTTGAAAAAAACAAAAATTCATCAGGCTATACTCGACAGCGATGTTTGGATTAATGTACCTGTACTCAAGAATCACGGTGGAGCAAAAATGTCTATTTCCATGAAAAATCACATGGGTATAGTTTGGGATCGTGGTTATTTTCATAAAAACGATTTGCAGCAATGCATTGCCGATATTTGCACATTAAATAAACCGGCAGTACTTAACGTTGTGGATTCGTACAGAATGATGAAAACTAACGGACCACGTGGCAAATCGGAAGCAGATGTGGTTTTAGCCAAGGCGTTATTTCTGTCGCAAGATATAGTTGCTGTAGATACGGCAGCAACAAATTTTTTTAACCAAATACGCGAAATGCCCTTAAATTCTGTAACGCACATTTCCAAAGCTGAGGAGCTAAAAATTGGCACAATGAATCTTGAGAGCCTGAATATAAAACGTATTAAATTGTAACGTTTTCTCAAACAATCGCTATGCTCCGAAAAATAAGAATTGGTTTATCGGTAGTACTTTTTGTGCTTATTACTTTTTTCTTTCTTGATTTTGCCGAAATACTTCCGCCACAGTTTCATGTGCTAACAAAAATACAGTTTATCCCTGCATTACTTGCACTTGAAATTGGAATTATTATCGCCCTGATTGCGTTTACACTGCTTTTTGGCCGAGTTTATTGTTCAAGTATTTGCCCTTTAGGTATATATCAGGATTTTGTAAACTGGTTTTCAAAAAAAACTCAGAAGAAAAAACGCTTTCAATATCTGCACCCCCTCACCCTATTACGTTGGTCAATCGTTGCAATTACACTCATTGCTTTTCTTGCCGGTTTTAATTTTCTGGTAGGTTTGCTCGATCCATACAGCGCTTACGGACGAATTTCAGTTCATATTTTTAAACCTGCATACCTTGCAGGTAATAACCTGCTCGAAAGTATCTTCACCCGATTCGACAATCATACGTTTTACCGAATGAGTATTTATGTTTTAAGTATTTCTTCACTCATCATTGCTTTGATTACTGTCGCCACTGTCAGCGTTCTTGCATGGATAAACGGACGAATTTACTGCAATAGCATTTGCCCTGTAGGCACTGTGTTGGGATTTTTAAGCAAATATTCTCTGTTTAAAATCCGTATTGATGAATCAACATGCAACTCATGCGGTTCCTGCGGCCGAAAATGCAAAGCTTCATGTATTGATACAAAACTGCATAAAATTGATTACAGCCGTTGTATAAATTGCTTTGATTGTATTGAAGTTTGCTCGCAGGATTCCATAAGTTTTTCTTATTCAATCGCTAATAAAACATCAAACAAAACAGTTGACACATCCAAGCGAAGATTTATGATGGCAGTAGGCGTAACAACACTTGCTGCAGGAAAATTGATTGCAGATAAAAATTTAAACCTACTTGAAACTGCCAACAAAGCTGAACGTAAGTTACCCATAAGTCCGCCGGGATCACTTAGTCATAAAAATTTACTCAACAAATGTACTTCGTGCCATTTATGTGTTAGCAAATGTCCATCGGGTGTTATTAAGCCATCCTTTTTAGAATATGGCATTGCAGGCATGATGCAACCAATGTTATATTTCGACAAAGGATTTTGCAATTACGATTGTACAATATGTTCAGAAGTTTGTCCGACAGGCGCTATCAGTCATATTGACAAGAACACAAAACACCAAACACAAACCGGTCAGGTACAATTTATACTTGAAAATTGTATTGTTTATACCGACGAAACACATTGTGGAGCTTGCTCTGAACACTGCCCAACACAAGCTGTAAGTATGGTTCCCTATAAAAACGGATTAACTATCCCACATACCGATATTTCCATTTGTGTTGGTTGTGGCGGTTGCGAGTTTATTTGTCCGGCAAAACCTTACAAAGCTATATACGTCGAAGGTATAGATAAACATGAAAAACTAACGATCGTAAAAGAAGAGAAAGATGAATCGGTTGTTGTGGACGATTTCGGTTTTTGATTTGAATTAAGGTATTTGAAGAATCAGGGTTAACAATTAAAAAAACTTTTAAAATAAAATATCATGTTATTATCATTATTATTAAACATTGGATTGCCTGAAATTTTAGGAATCGCATTTATTGTATTGTTGCTTTTTGGTGCAAAAAAAATTCCTGAATTAATGCGTGGACTTGGAAAAGGTTTGGGCGAATTTAAAAAAGGCATGAAAGATATCGAAAACGAAATTAATGATTCGGAAGAGAAAAAGTCTTAATAGTTATGAGTTACGAGTTACGAGTTACGAGAAAATGAGTAAGCAAGTAAACAAGGATAGATACGAGTGAACAAGAATACGAGTGAACAAGAATACGAGTGAACAAGTAAACAACTAAACGCGGAACTCGTAACACGGAACTTCCAAACTTTTCAAACTCTGAAACTCTGAAACTTTTGAACGTAAAATAAATGTCCTTTCTTAATAAAAAAAACGAGAACGGCGAAGCTACATTTTGGGAACATCTTGAGGATTTGCGCTGGACTATCATCAGAATTCTCGGTATGTTGGTGGTGGTAATTGTGATTTTATTTTCAGCAAAGGAACTTATTTTCTCTAAAATAATTTTCACACCACTTAATTCTGATTTCATACTTTATCGTTTGCTGTGTAAACTTGCTGAAATTACCAATTTACCGGCAATCTGTCCTGATGAGTTTCATCTCGAACTTATCAACATTAATATTTCGGGGCAATTTATGGCGCACTTAGGTACTACAATTACGCTGAGTTTGCTAATTATTGTTCCTTATTTGCTTTACGAAATCTGGAAATTTATTTATCCTGCTCTTTATCCCAATGAAAAGAAAAACGCAGGTTTAGCATTTCTGGCTTCCTCATTATTGTTTTATGCAGGGGCGTTAGTAAGTTTTTTCCTTATTTTTCCGCTTACAATACGTTTTTTAGGAAGTTACTCGGTATCTGAACTTGTACCCAATCAAATATCGATTCAATCGTACCTAAATACACTTTTTATTCTTGTCTTTGCTTTGGGTATAATGTTTGAATTACCTGTGCTGGCTTATTTCTTGTCGAAATTGGGCATAATAAACCGCACAATGCTTAAAAAAGGAAGGAAATACGCGCTGGTTACTATCCTTATAATTTCTGCAGTAATTACTCCAACTACCGATCCGTTTACTTTAATGGTAGTTGCCTTACCAATTTATTTGCTTTATGAATTGAGCATTCCGGTTTGCAAAAAATAAAAAAACTGTCTGATAATATAAAATCAATCAGACAGTTTTATGTTATACAAAATTTATTTTACTTTAGGAGGAGTCTGCGAACTTGGTTTGGCAATATTTTCACGCATTGAAGTATCAGCTTCAATATTTTTCATTTTGTAATAATCCATAATACCAAGATTTCCGTTGCGGAATGCTTCAGCCATTGCTTTGGGGACTTCTGCTTCTGCTTCGATAACTTTCGCACGCATTTCCTGCGATTTCGCTTTCATTTCCTGTTCAGAAGCTACTGCCATAGCACGACGCTCTTCAGCTTTTGCCTGCGCGATATTCTTATCAGCTTCAGCCTGATCCATTTGCAGTTGTGCACCAATATTTTTACCTATATCAATATCAGCAATATCAATGGACAGAATTTCGAAGGCTGTTCCGGCATCCAAACCTTTTTTCAAAACTAATTTCGATATGGAGTCGGGGTTTTCAAGTACGCTTTTATGCGATTCGGAAGAACCAATAGAGGACACAATACCTTCGCCAACACGTGCAAGAATAGTTTCTTCTCCTGCACCACCCACCAATTGTTTAATGTTAGCACGAACAGTAACACGTGCTTTGGCAATTAACTGAATACCATCTTTTGCCACTGCTGTAACCGGAGGAGTGTCAATTACTTTCGGATTAACTGACATCTGAACAGCCTGAAACACGTCGCGTCCCGCAAGATCGATGGCAGTTCCCATTTTGAAAGATAAATCGATATTTGCTTTCGAAGCAGAAACCAGCGCATGTGTAACTCGTTCGGGATGTCCGCCTGCTAAATAATGCGCTTCCAAACCATCGCGTGTAACTTCATGTAAATCAGCCTTATGAGCTTCAATTAAACAAGCTACAATGGTGTGAGGCGGCACTTTACGTATACGCATGAGGAATAGTTGAATGAGGGAAATATTAACCCCCGACACTTTTGCCGATATCCATAGCAGGAATGGCACATAATAAAAGAATAATAACAGCAGGATACCAAGTATCACCAGCATTACAATTTCAATTGTGAACATAATTTATTTTTGTTTTTAAGAATGAATATTTATTTGTTTTGGACTCCGCGTTTTGGGTCTCAGGTTCTGTATTTTCTGTTTTGTGTTTCCTTGTTCCCTCGTTTACTAGTTTCCTCGTTTTGTCGTTTCCTTGCTCCCTAGTAACTCGTAACTTGTAACTTGTAACTATTCAAACGCTTTTCTTTCTACAAGTACATTAGTTTTGAGCACTTCAATCACTACAATTTCATCACCATCATCAATAAAATCGGAATTTGTCTTTGCTTCAATAATAAAACCATTAACCTTTACTTTACCCATAGGTGCAAGACGCGATACAGCAATACCTTTATCACCCGGCTGAACATTTACGTCTTTTAGCGGATCGTTTTTGCTGTCGATTTCAGTATTGAGTGCCATTTTTTCGAGTGCTCGCGAGCGTAAAAAAATCCAGATAGCCAAAGCCAGTACAACTATCGATGCAAAAAGTGTAAAATGCCCGGCTATGGTACCCAATGTATCGTAGGCGTAATAAATAGCGCCACCCAAAAACAAAACACCGGCAATACCTGCAACTGAAATGCCCGGAATTAAGAACAATTCAATCAGGAGTAAAACAACTCCCATGATAATAAGTAAAATAACTATGACGGTTTCCATGTGTTAAATCTTTTCTGTGTAAAAATACATATAAATTTTTAATTTTGTTTTTTTTGTCTGATAAATATTATTTCTTCATTGCGTACCTGCATAAGTTTTGCTTCCATAGCCGGAATTAGTTCATTTAATTCTTTTTCATTTTGAAGAATTTTTTGAACTGTTTCCGGAATGATGCTTCCGGAGCGATCAAGTTCGTTTCTTAATTCGTCGAGCGATCTTTTTAGTTGATTATAATTATTTCTCATTTTCTGATATTCTTGCCAAAGACTCATTGCTGCAGGATTCTGAAAATCTTCATAACTTGTGTAAGTTAAATTATCCGTAACAATAAAAGAAAATGCTTTATCTGCCTGCTCAGCTTCTGAAATAATATTTTGCTGCAAAGTAATTTGATTTTTCGGGGCTTTACGATACATTCGTAGCGAAGCTGCAAGTTTTAATGTATCCGGATTCTCGGTATGATATATATTTTTCTCATTCTTATACACAAACTTATACACAACGACCTTTCCTGCAGGCTGATTCCGGTCTGTTGCAAACCAACCTACATCGTGTAATTCATCAATCGCCATCATATAATCGTTGGCAGGAGAGTTAAATGGGAAGCCTACATTTTCAGGATTAAGAAAACCTTGCGAGACTGAAGAATATCGGGTTACAAAAATATCGTAACCTCCAATGGAATTTTCACCATCAGATGCAAAATAAAGTGTAAGTCCATCGGGTAACAAAAACGGATAATTCTCATTTTCGGTTGTATTAACTGCATCTGATATTGAAGTTGGTTCAGACCACTGATCGAACAAACGGAAAGTACTGAATATATCTGTTTTTCCGGCAACTGTATCAGAAAATATTTGTCGGTCACCGCGTTGTGTGGTATAAGTTATTTTATCAGCTATATAGTTATTTCCACGCTTTAAAGGAATTTGACGTAACACACCCAGTTCAGTAGGTAAATCTATTTTTTTTAAAAATGAAGATTTATCAGTTACAACACTATCAGTAATGGAAATATCTTCAACACGATTTAAAAGACGAGCCGCTGTTACTGCCCGTTTTTTTTGCATTTCAATTTGAGGAATTCTTTTATCATCGGGCGTAAGAGTAGAAATAAAATTATCGAAAGCTACAACTGCTTCTTCAAAACGATATAAATTGAAAAATGCTTCAGCTAAATACCATTGGGTTAGTGGAAATTTTGTTCCGGAAATTTCAAAGTTTCTGATGGCATTGTCCCAATCTTTTAACTCAAAGTAGCATCGTGCGAGCCTGTAACTGAAAAGTGCATCGGCAGGTTTCGATTTTAATAACGACTCGTAAATAGTTTTTGCTTTCGTGTATTGCTTCGCATTAAATAATCGTTCGGCTTCGGCTGCTGACTGTGCAAATAAAACTGAAGAAACGAACAAAAAGAGACATATTAGGATTTTGTATTTCATTAAATAATTATGGTCCATTTTTAAAAATCTAAAGTTCTACACTTTCGGCAGCTTTCTGAATAATCTTCTGCGCCTCGGTTTGGGCTTTGGCTTTTCCTTCGGCAGCTTTTTTGCGGGCTTCCTCCACCAATTTTTTCGATGCAATTTCAGCGGCTGCTTTTGTTATTGGATTGTTGGCTTTTTTTACAAGTTCCTGTCCTTGCTTTTCGGCTTGCAAAATTAACAAATTACCTACAGAATCAGCTGCTGCAATCAGTTTATCGGCTTTTTTTTGAGCTTCGATAATTGCTTTTTCTTTTTGTTTTCGGGCTTCTTCAATGGTTTTTTCCTTAACTTCATCAACTTTTTTATTTACTTCGTTTTCTACTTTTGCTGTAGTTTCGGTAACTAATTCAGTTACTTTTCCTTTTACATCGAGTTTTACTTCGGGTTTGCTAAAGGTACCTCCAATAGCGATATTATACGTCGAAAAACGTCCTAAATTCAGTTTATCGGGTAGCGTTACAGTACCCAGATAATTAATCGTTTTATCAAGTCCGGTTATTCCGCCAATGGTAAATCCTACATCTTTAATTTTAAAGTTGAAAGGTTTTGTAAGCAGTTTCCCGTTATTAATTTCAAACGAAATTCCTAAATCGTTCAATGTCATTGGCAGCAAATCTTTTCTGTTTAATGCCAAAGCAATTTTTTCGAGCACAGGAACATCTTTCAAAGCCACTGACTTAGTGTTAAATTTCCCTTGACTGAAAACCGTCATTAAATCTGGCATCATATCCGTTTTGAGTGTCGAAGTGAGTGTTAAAAAAGTATTAAACTTCCCGGTGGCTTTATTGAACAATGGAGCAAAGTTTTGAATAACATCAACTTGCTTAAATATATCGTTGAAAACTACTTCGTTAAGCGCCAGGGAAAAGTCAATAGCAGGTTTTAAAGTATCAGCAGTATTGTAAGAGCCGTTCAACCTAAAGTTTCCACCAAAGGCTTGTACCGAAAGATCAGTAAATTTTAACACACTATTAGCAAGAGTAAGTTTACCAGTTGCGTTTTTCAGATTCATTTTGTCATATAAAATTTCGCCAAAGTTACCGATCAACGCTAAATCAAGGTTTGAAGGTAAAAGCACCGGACGTGTTACTTTGGCAGTATCTTTTGTGTTTGTTGTTTTTGTATTGGCAACTTTGTTATTGGACATAAAATCGTTTATATTCAGATAATTAGATTTTATCGTAAACGAACCATTCAGGGTTTTATCGCTTAACATATACGCTAAGAAATTTTCTAAACGTCCATCTGCAGAAATATCATTTTTCCCCATTTTCGCACTAAATCCGGCAAGATTAACGTACCGATTATTGAATGTGAAATCTGCCTTGCTTATTTCCAACATATCTTTTAAATTATTCAACTTTAAAAATAAATCGGCAAGATTCATACTACCTCCAAAGCTAAATTTATCGTACAAGTTTTTTTCGTAGTATGACATACGTCCGGCAAGATTAAAATCCATGTTTATCAAACCGTCCAATGTCATATCTTTATCGAAAGGATACACTTCCTTAATTGAACCCAGATTAATTTTGCCTTTCGCCTGGAGTTTTATGTCAGGATCAGTATCGGGTGTGGCAATCCTAAGTTTTGCTGAAAACGGATTTCCTCCCAATTCGAACAAAAATTTCGAAATATCAATTACCGTTTCGTCCAAAGTATTTCCATTGTTCAGCAAATTGGCTTTGATATTAATTTTCTCCACTTTTTTCGGGAGCGATGGATATTGAAACCAAGCATCCGCTACATTTAAATCAAGGTTAAACGAAGGATAATAATCTCCGGCATACTCTCCTTTTAAAAAACCTTTTACATCAACTTTACCTCCTGCTTTGATTTGATCAAAAGATTGTGCATAAAATGCAGGTACAAGCGAAAGCAACGATTTGAATTGTACTGTTTCGGTTTTGAGTTTAAAATCCATGGCAATACCACCTTTCACAGTTCTGAACCAACCGTTCAAGCTAAAAGGCAAATCATTCATTTGCACGAAGTTATCGCTCAGATAAAAAATTCTTTCGTTGATATTGGCATTAATATCGGCATCGAGTTTGAGTTTTACGTTGCTGATATATGCAAAACCATCGTTGCTAAAATTAAGAGACTCTGCTGTAAGTTTGGTTTTAAGTAATGAACTGTCGGCTGTTAAATTGCCGGCAACATTTAGATGTAAACCTTCTATCGAAACTGAAACATCACCTTCATCATCGCGATAAACTAAATTGGAATTCTCAGCGATAAATTCTTTCAATTTAAAATGAAAGCGTGTTGGTGTAGTATCAATTACTGTTGTATCTTCTTTCAAAAACGATGTCCAGTTAAACCTACCATCGTTTAAATAATGGAAAAATATTTTTGCATTATCAAATTTCAAATTTCCAATATCGTACCCTTGATCTTTAATAAAACTTTTAATATTCACCGTGAGATCGATTTTTTCACTCTGTAGCATGGTATCTTTTTCGAATTCGCTAATACCTGTAAAACTGAAACCTGAAAACCGCAGCGAAACATGTGGAAAGCTTCTGAGGAAACTAAGGTCTAAATCTTCAAAATCAACTACCGCGTTTATCTTTTTATTCAGTTCGTTTTTCGCGATTGTTTTTATCTTATCCTCGAAAACAAAGGGTAGTGCAACTAAAATCACCAGAATGAGGGCAAAAAAAGCAATAACAGTTAAAAGTATTTTTTTACGAACCGGTTTCATAACACATTGATATTATTGATTTTTTCACTAAATAAATTTGAATGGTAAGCGATGTTACAAAAATGATGCCTCACAAATAAACTATCAGAATAATAGGTTGTTATTTTAAGCATGAAAAACAAATTATACCATTACCATATCACTACAAAGATATAATTTTAGTTTCAGAGATAAAAGATTTTTTATACTTTTGAAACGGATTAACAATAAAGCAGAAAATACTTTTTGAATGTGTAAAAAGCTGAATTATATAAATGAAAGAAAATAATTCACATACCCATCACACCCATAGCACGAGTACAAAAAACATAAAAGTGGCTTTTTTTCTGAATCTTGCTTTTAGTATTGTCGAAATAATTGGCGGTATTTTCACAAACAGTGTGGCCATACTTTCGGATGCAGTGCACGATTTGGGCGATTCGCTATCGCTTGGTCTTGCTTGGTATTTTCAGAAAATTGCTGGCAGAAAAAGTAACATTCACTATTCCTACGGATACAAACGATTTTCTTTACTCGGCGCAGTCATTAATTCATTGGTATTAGTTACCGGTAGTACCCTAATTCTAAGCAAGGCAATACCGCGCATTTTTAATCCCGAACTGGCTAACATTGAGGGAATGTTTTTATTAGCAATATTGGGCATAATAGTGAATGGCACTGCTGTTTTGAAACTTCGCAGTGGCAAAAGCCTGAACGAGAAAGTAGCCATGCTGCACTTGTTGGAAGATGTGCTCGGATGGGTGGCTGTACTTATCGGATCTGTTTTGATGTATTTTTTTGATATTCCGGTTATCGACCCACTTTTATCGGTTGCCATAAGTATTTTTGTTTTGTACAATGTTTATAAAAATTTAAAACAAAGCATGAGGATAATTCTTCAGGGCACGCCACACGATATTGATACGAATGAAATAAGCATTCAGTTGAAAAGCATCGACGGAGTTCAAGATGTTCATGATTTGCATATTTGGTCCGTTGATGGAGAATACAATGTTCTTACTGTTCACGTTGTATTAAAAAACGAAACTGAATCTCCTCAGATATCTGAAATGAAACAAACAATCAGGACACTACTTAAAAAAAATGGAATCGAACATGCAACGATCGAATTCGAAAATCAGGAAGAAGATTGTTCTTATCACAAATGCTGAGTTTACCGAAACGTACAAATATTAAACACTTAATTTGATAGAACTAAATGACAGACGAACGCACAAAAACGGCAAAGAAAGTAACATGGATAGGTTTCTATATTAATCTGACTTTAATGATTTTTAAAATTACTGCCGGATTTGTCGGAAAAAGTACAGCAATGATTGCAGATGGTATTCATTCGCTTTCCGATTTTATAACTGATGTGATTGTAATTGTTTTTATCGGCATTTCGGGTAAGGAACGCGACGAAGACCATCAGTATGGACATGGTAAATATGAAACGTTTGCCACCTTGTTAATCAGTCTGGCACTGATAATTGTTGGAATTGGCATATTCTGGAGTGGTTTGACTAAAGTAATCGACACAATAAACGGAAAAATCATAGAACAGCCCGGTTATCTGGCACTTGTAGCAGCCATTCTTTCAATCATCGTAAAAGAAGGTTTATTCAGATACACAAAAAAAGAAGGCGAAAAAATCAACAATCAGGCAGTAATTGCCAACGGCTGGCATCACAGGTCAGATGCTTTCTCGTCCATCGGCACTGCATTAGGTATTGGCGGAGCCATTTTTCTGGGTGAAAAATGGCGTGTGCTCGATCCACTGGCCGGAATTATCGTAAGCTTTTTCATTTTGAAAGTTGCAGTTGAGCTTGGAATGCCATCGGTACATGAATTGCTTGAAAAATCGTTGCCAAAAGAAACTGAAGAAGAAATTAATCAGATTATTCGGTCAAACACCGAAATTCTTGCATTTCACAATTTAAAAACGCGTAAAATTGGGAATAATTGTGTTATCGATGTACATATCAAACTCGATCCACAAACTACATTTGTTCATTCACATGACATTGCATCGGAGCTTGAACATAAATTACGCGAAAGGTTCGGCGCGAAAACCATTACGAGTATTCATACCGAACCATTTAAAAACTGAAAAATAAATAAAAACACCGGTTAAAACCGGTGTTTTATTTAGAGAGATTTTTTTTAAAATATCTATTTATTAATGATTAATCTTTTATTGTAATTATTGGTTGAAGTTTCAAATCTCAATAAATACAATCCGGTGCTTAAATCATCAGTGCTTAGTGTTCCTTCATTTTTTTCCAAAACGTATTTTTTAACTATCTCACCTTTAAAATTATAAACAACTATTGTTTTGACATTTTCATCACAACTAAAGTTAAAATAGTGTTCGGCAGGCTGAGGGTAAATTTTAACCTCTGAATTATGAATTATATTCATGGCCGATGGAAATTCAATATTTATCATTGGCATCAAATGTCCGGGGAACATTTCACTCGCGAAATGCCAATATTTGGCATTTTCCCAATTATTTGTGAGTGTATAAGGTGCATTTTCAGGTTTGAGCAATGCAGAAAAATTATAAATGGCATTATTTTCGCCTTTGGTAATAGAAGTGATTTTTACAGGGGAATAATTTTTATCTACAAGTAAGAAATAAGAAGTATCAATATCATTAACCTTGTTAAACAAATTCAAGGTAAAACCGCTTTCTGAAATATTTGAAACGTATGCTTTTACCTGATGAACATTTGGCCAGCTAGACAACACCTGGACAAAACCACCAGCATTAACATTATTTCCTGTAGCCTTGATTGCCAAAGCATAAGCTGCATCAGCCATAGTGGTAATATATTTTGTATCCGTTGCTCCTTCGATTTTTATAAATTCAAATGTCGCAGGATTTACCCTGTACCACTGATAGGTGAGCGCATTATCAACAACAGAATTATCTTCCAGCTTCGAAACTGTAAATGATGCCTCAAGTCCTCGTCCGACATAAGGAGCCATAACACCGGAAATCCACATACTTTCATCAAGCGACCAGCCTGAAAAATACGTATTTACTCCTGAAAAACTTGCATCAACTTCATTTGTTGTCCAGCCTCCCTTTTCGCCTCCCACGAGTAAAAGTCTGAATTTCTCAGGTTTTTCAGTGATAACTGAAAAAGAATTGCCGATGTTTGTAATAACATCTTCTCCCTGATGTTTGAAATTTTCCCATTGGGACGTTGTTGTATTAAAAGCCTGTAGTACAAAACTACCTGCTCCTACGGTAGCCGGTGCAGGAAACTGCAGAGTTACTTCATTGTATGTTCCGCCAATGAAAACATAATTATTACGTTGTACAGCTGAAACATATAACCCCGGAACTGTATTTGACAAGGGAGTAAACACAGGCGTAGCAGGTAAAATGCCTCCTTCTCCAGGCACAAATTGAGCCGATACATTAAAGGTCATACCTGCAATAAAATAAATTACCGTTAGTAACAGTGAAAGTTTTAAAGTAATTGTTTTCATACGTTTTTGAATTAAATGAAAGGTGTTA
>CAYNGF010000023.1:0-41093 GCA_964396515.1 uncultured Paludibacter sp. | reverse complement strand
AGCAGTTCCGTTTTGGAGTTTAATTTCAGTTGCTTTTTTGATATTACCACGCAGGATTAGAATTTTGTCATCGTTTTGCAAATTTTGGTTGAGTTTTTCGATTTCATTTTTTTGTTGCTTGTTCAGCAGGTCGATGTTAAAAATAAATGTCTCTTTCTGGACTTCGAGTGCTTTTTTAGTAGTTTCTAAAGCTTGTAGACTATTTTTGCGCGTATATAAATTGCTCAGATTCCATGAAAGGCGTAAACCGGCAATGTAAAATGCCGAAAAATCGTTTGTAAGCATATTCAGTCCTGGTTTTCCGTAGCCGCCCTGAATAAAAGCACCCATTTTAGGTACATTTCCTGCATCTATCTGTTGCCGTTTGGTTTCGAGTACGTTGTTTTGCGCAGCGAATAACAACAACTCAGGGCGTTTGTTTTCCATTTGAAATACGAGTTCAGGTTGAACCGGCTTTTCAGGTTTTGAGTTTTCATTCAATGCTAATCCGGTAAGTGCACCAAGCACATCGATAAAGGATTTACGTGCGCTTAGCAAGTCAGTTTCACGTTGTTGAGCATTAATTTGCTCAACCATTATCATGTCTTCATCAGTTTGGTTTGCCATACCGTTATTTCTCAACGTTTTTATTTTATCAAAATTGATTTGCAACTCATTTTGCAAAATTCGAGTTGCAGATAACTGTTCGTCAAGCAGTAGAATTCCGAAAAACAGTTGATGTACTCTTTCATTCAAGGTGTAGAGCTCAGTTTCTAATTTTCTTTTTTCAACATCGGTATTTGCTTTGATTTCGTTTTTGTGTGCTTTAATTGCACCTCCGTCCCAAATCACCTGACTTACATCAACCACAACCTGATATTGATCTTTTGTAAGAGTGGGAAAACTAAAAGGTTTGCCGGTAAATTGCGAAATTGCCTGCCCCAATTCCGGGGGAAGTTTTGTAATGTCCGATTGATAAGTAGCGCGCGCTGAGATATTTATCTGTGGTAAATAAGCTTTTTCTACGGATGAAATATTGTAGTGGGCTGTTTTTTCTATCAAGCCAAATTGTTTTACAAGCGGATAATTCTTTCTTGCATGCTCACGGCATTGTTCAAGTGTGAAGTTTTGCGCTTTTAACCCACCATAAGTGAGAAGGGAAAGCATCAGTAAATAAATGTATGTTTTCATATTTCAAAATATTATCAAAAAAATACGATTCAGAAAAAACAGACTTTTGGATTGAAATACAAATTAAAAACGAAATTTTAAATGTAGTTCAATATGTTTTGACACAATTTAGTCTTGTATATTGCAGAAAAACAGACTAAAGCAATTGTATACTTTATAATAGAATAATATCAGACACGCAGATAGTTCAGAATAATAGTAATATTTTCGTTTTTTCTGTGCATTAATAGTTTGTTTTTTTCTTCTTCTGATAGCTGTAACACCTGAGTCGCCAATGGAAAAACTGTAAATAATGCCACGTTGAGTGTGATTATTGTTGTAAGAATATCCATCAGGCTTACATTACGCACTTTACCTTCCATAATTTCTTTCTGAAGTTCTTCATTTAGCATTTGATACAATTTTTCCGGCAGTTCGTGTAATTTGTTTCTTAGCATATGAATATGTTCAGGCTGTCTTGAAAGTTCATTTAAAATAAGCATTGGTAATTTCGGATTCTCAGCCAATAAATCGAAATGCGTAATGCTAATATGCTTAATTTTTTCGATAAAACTTTTCTGATGAATCTCCGAAGTGTCAAATATCCCGGTAAAAAAATTGCGGAATTTTGTCTCGAAAATAGTATTAAACAATTTATCTTTTGTGCGAAAGTAATAATGAACCAATGCCTGATTACAACCTACTTCACGAGCAATCATTGTGGTTGAAGTTGCAGCAAATCCTTTTTCGAGAAAAAGTTCTTCGGCTTTTTCCAGAATGAGTTGTTCCATGGATTTGTCTTCTTTAATATCCATATTTAATTGAATAGTTTAATAAGTCTATTAATTTTTTGCAAAGAAAATTTATTTTTTTCATTTAACAAAGAAAATGGAATTAATTTATTGTGATATTTTGTAGAGTGAATGTTTTTTAATGAGGTTTTATAGTTCGGGTAAGAAACTTTAAAACGGATACAAATTTCAGAAATTTATTAGACTCTAAATATGCTGATAATTCTTAACTTTGCACATTGTTAAGAATATTTGAATGTTGAATAATGAATCCTCTCGATATAATTAAAAATTACTACACAGAAGGAAGCGAACTCTACAAAATTCTATTATCGCATAGTAGGCACGTTGCCGAAAAAGCATTGAGCATAGCATACAAGCATCCTGAACTTGAACTCGACGAAACATTTATTGCAGATGCCTGTTTGTTGCATGATATAGGCATTTTTTTATGCAATGCACCATCAATTCATTGTTATGGAACACACCAATATGTAGAACATGGCTATTTGGGGGCTGAAATTCTAATGCGCGAAGGCCTTCTTCGTCATGCTTTGGTTTGCGAAAGGCATACCGGAACCGGCATTTCACTCGAAAAAATAATCGAAAGAAATTTACCATTACCGCTTCGCGATATGCGACCTGTAAGTATTGAAGAGCAAGTGATTTGTTATGCCGATAAGTTTTTCTCAAAATCGAAGCTCGGTAAGCCACATTCACTGGATTACATAACAGAACATTTGGCAAAGTACGATAAAGCCGATGTGGAAATTTTTATGGAGTGGCACAAAAAATTTAAGTAATTTGCAACTTTGCCAATTAATTATCAATGAAGTTATTAAGAATAATTTCTTTTTACGAAAGTAAAATTTAGAATTTTCTATTTCAGCAATTTATACGAAAATCCGAAACTTAAAAACTCCTTGAATTGTAATCTGGCTTTTTCGCCTTTTGTTAGCAGTATAGTATTGTCGTAACGTGGATTAAGCGACAGACGTGTTGACAAAAAACGATTTATAGTAAAATTCCCGATTATTTCCCAGTCAACTTCAACTTTCTGGTAATTTGTGAAGAAGTAAAGTTTTGAATCGAGTTGAATTTCTTTTGATGGTGCATACGAAGCTTGTGCACGTAACGAACTACCAATCTCGCTCAGTTTATATTCACCTGTTTTTATCCCAAAAAGATTTGGATTAAGCACCTTTGGGTCTTTTTCAACCAGATAAATATATTTGTAAGCTATGGGTGAAAGTGCCAGTGAAAATATTTTCTGATATTTATAGTCCAGCCCAATACCGGCATTCAATCTAATCGGACTAAGAAATGTCGATTTTAGTACATTCGAGTTTACGGCACGATAGTTTTTGAGCAGTTGAGTCGAGAACTCCACATTTCCACTGTAAAACCAGTTGCCATTAATTTTGTAACCCAATTTACTGTTAATCCTAACCAGGTCGTTATTCGTGTTAATGGCTCTGAGCGCAGTGGAGTCGTCAACAAAATAAAAGCCCATTCGCCATTCAGCGTTATTTTCGAACTGTATATTTTTTTTGTTATCGTAATTAAACTGTGCATTTAATACTCCTAATACCGACATGTTGCTGTTACCTCCCTGATACCAGTTATTGGTAACCATATTCTGTGAAAATTGAGCAAGAACACTGGCGCGTTTAGTCCACGGACTGGCTACAATTTTCTGAACTGTAAGTTTTTTATTGCCGTTTCCGATGGTTGTGTTTTCACGCAACGCAATTTCGTTAAGCGGACGCGTACTTATAACATTATTTTTTAAATCTGCTGCATTTGGTAATTTTTCTATTTGATATGCAAAAAGTTCCGGTTTTGACAACCTGATACGACGTTCAATTTCGGCTCTTGTTTCTTTCAACAATGCATAAGGTTCAGGGTAGGAGAAAGGAGCTAAATATTTCTGAATTTTTGATTCTTCAGTATTTGCGTAAATGGCTTTTTGCAATTCTGCCGAAGCATCCCAAATGTTTTTAAGTTCAGGTTTTTTTAATACCAAAGGTTTGAAAAGCGGGTTGCTTTCTAGTGTTAAATAATCAAGTGGTTCTATCGTGAATTTGTTTGCTTTTTTCCAAAAATAAGGATTTAAACTCTTAAAATCAAGAAGTTGAGTAGTATCAGTCGGTTCTTCTGAAGTTAAATCCTGAATTATACTGTCGGTAATTTGATACATTTTTACTTCGAAAACTGTATCGTTTGCATAGGAAGCAAAATTATTTGCAGCGAAGGATAGTTGAATCGAAGCAATTAATACAAAAATCAATATAACTATATTTCTTATTTTTAAAATCATATTCAGGTAAACTAGTGTTGATGATTAGGATTTTACTTGTCAGCTACGTTTATTAAAATAAAAGATATTTCATCAATCCTCAAATGCAGTGGGAATTGATTTGTTGCCCGTTTTTGCACCAAGTTCTTTTATTCGTTCGGCAGTACGTAAAATATTACCTTTACCATCTTTCATCTTCTTTATAGCTTCGTCGTACGAATCGGCAGCACGATCAATGTTTTGTTTAATTTTTAGCAACTCTTCGGTGAAACTTATAAATTTATCGTACAAAGTACCACTCAGACGTGCAATTTCCTGCGCATTTCGGGTTTGGTTTTCTTGTTTCCAAATCGATGAAATAGTACGTAGGGTTGCCAACAGTGTTGTTGGACTTACGATGACAATTTTTCTCTCCCATGCATATGAAAATAAATCGGTGTCGGCCTGTACAGCTGCCGAAAAAGATGCTTCAATCGGCATGAACATTAATACAAAGTCGGGCGTATTTATGTTCATTGCATTCTGATAATTTTTTTCACTCAGATATTTAACGTGATTTCTAAGTGAAATGATATGTTCCTTCAGATTTCTGCTCTGATTTTCTTCAGTGTCGGCTGATATAAATCTTTCGTAAGCCACAAGCGACACTTTCGAATCGATGATAATATGTTTATTGTCGGGTAAATGTACAATAACATCCGGACGTTGTATGCTTGCATCACTGCCTTCTACCACTTCTTCGCGTTCATATTCCTGACCTTTTGTCAATCCTGATCGTTCAAGCACTCTTTCGAGTACAATTTCACCCCAGTTACCTTGTTTTTTAACATCGCCTTTCAGGGCTTTTGTCAGGTTTTCGGCATCCTCGCTAATTTTTGCATTCAGTTTTGTCAGATTTTTCAGTTCCTCGCGTAAGCTAATTTTATCGCGCATTTCTGCATCATACGCTTTTTCAACCTTATTTTCAAAATCTTTAATTTTCTCCTTAAGCGGATTCAATATTTCTGATATCTTTTCCTTATTCGATTCTGAAAACTCATCGGAGCGCTGTTTCATTATTCTGTTAGCAATATTCTCAAATTCCGAAGTCAAACGTTTTTGCATCTCTTCAATTTCAGCTTTTTGCAATTCGAGTTTTTCTTTCAAACTCTGGTTATAAGCCTTCAGTGAAGATATTTCTCCGGTTTGTTGGTTTTGAATTACCAAATTTTGTGCCAACAGGGTTTCCGATTTTTCAAGTTTTTCAGCATCTGACCGCAATCGCTCGTTTAGTACAGCCAAAGATTTATCTTTTTCTGTTAAAATAATTTTTAGATTTTCAATTTCTTTTGTCTGATTTTCAGTCTTTTTAGAGTGATAACGAAGTGAAAGTAACCAGCCTGCTGCTAAACCGGCAACGGCGGCTACAGCTATTAAAATGTATTCCATAATTTTTAGTTTTTTTACGGGATTGTATTCGTTGTAAACAATAAACTACTCGGTTAGTCGAACAAAGTTGGGTGATCTTCATCAAATTTTTTCAGTATGGCAAACATCAGCGTTTCGCGTATAAACCTGGATTTGTTTTTTACTTTATATTTTGCAACATATCGTTCCAGAGCCTTATTTTCCTTGTCGTTCAAACTAAAAAAATGCTTGTGAGTACGTAGCATCTTTTTAATTTCAATAGGTTTTTTCTGAGTTTTTTTAGCCATACTTTCAGATGTTTAGCTGCAAAATTAATATAATCATTTTGTATTTAACAGTTTCAGTCGGAAAAATTAGTATTTTTACCGTAAGAAAGGAGGATACAGAGATTTCAGGGTTTCAAAGTTTCAGGGTTTCAAAGTTTGTAAAGTTTGCTTCAAAAAGTCAGGTTTCTATTACCTCGTTTACTTGTATCCTTGTATCCTTGTATCCTTGTATCCTCGTAACTCGTAACTCGTAACTTTATGAACAATGGCAGACCATAACGAATTAGGCAAACTTGGCGAAGAGCGTGCACAAGCATATCTTGCTTCGAAAGGTTATAAAATACGGCATACCAATTGGGTAACCGGCAAGCTGGAACTCGATATAGTTGCCGAAAAAAATGGTATGCTTGTTATAGTGGAAGTAAAAACCCGCTCGACCGAATACTTTGAACATCCCGAAGAAGCAATTACATTGCGGAAAATCAGGAATTTAGTATCGGCAGCTCACGATTATATTTTCAAATTTAATTGGATGGGCGAAACCCGTTTCGATATTATTTCAGTCATTCCGAAAGGACAAACTTATACTATTCAGCATATTGAGGATGCTTTTTTACCACCCCTGTAATTTTTTTATTATAAATAAAACAGGTAATAATTCTTTCAGAAATGAATCTTTATGGTTCTGCTTAAATTTTAAATTTTCAATATTTAATATAGGCTATAGTTGAATAATTATAATCTACCATCAACCAAAGCAGGGTCGAGTATGCCTTTAACATCATAAATTACAGTACCTTTTTGTTTGTGTGCTGCAATGTCAATATTTTTAAACTCGTTATGGCTGACGGCGAGAATAATTGCTCCGTAGCCGTTCCCTTCGGGATAATCATGTAATATTTTCAAACCATACTCATGCATAACTTCAGCAGGTTCGGCCCAAGGATCGAAAACATCTACTTCGATACCATAATCGCGTAATTCATTATAGATATCGATGGCTTTTGTATTGCGGATATCGGGACAATTCTCCTTGAAAGTGATGCCTAACATCAGTACTTTGGCTCCTTTCACAGGGATTTGATTTTTAATCATTAATTTTACAACCTGAGCTGAAACAAATTTTCCCATCGAGTCGTTCATACGTCTCCCTGCGAGAATAATTTCGGGGTGATAACCATATTCCTGAGCTTTTTGTGCCAAATAAAAAGGATCTACTCCAATACAGTGTCCACCGACTAGCCCGGGTTTAAAGGGTAAAAAATTCCATTTGGTGCCTGCAGCTTCCAATACCGCGTGTGTATCGATGCCCATAAGGTTAAAGATTTTTGCCAATTCGTTCACAAAAGCAATATTAATGTCGCGTTGTGAATTTTCAATCACTTTGGCAGCCTCAGCTACTTTTATCGTTGGAGCCAGATGAGTACCTGCAACGATTACTGAACGATAAATCTCATCCACTATTTTCCCGATTTCAGGAGTAGAGCCGGAGGTTACCTTTTTAATTTTTTCTACCGTATGTTCCTTATCGCCGGGATTTATGCGTTCAGGACTGTATCCGGCAAAGAAATCTATATTCAGTTTTAATCCTGAAGTTTTTTCAACCACAGGTAGACAATCTTCTTCGGTAGCACCAGGGTAAACAGTAGATTCATAAACTACGATGTCGCCCTTACCAATAACTTTTCCCACTGTTTCGCTGGCTTTAATTAGTGGTGTGAGATCAGGGCGATTATTTTTATCAACAGGAGTAGGAACGGTAATAACGTAAAAATTGCAATCGCGAATTTTTTCAAGGTCGGTTGTACAAATAAATCCGTTGCGGATAGCTTCCTTTAAAATATTATCATCTACTTCGAGTGTTGCATCAATACCTTGCATAAGCTCATCCACACGCGCCTGATTGATGTCGAAACCGATAGTGTAATATTTTGTAGAAAAAAGTCTCGCAAGGGGTAGTCCTACATAACCCAGTCCAATAACAGCGATTTTAGTTTTGTCCATTGTATTAAAAATTTTATTTTTTATTGCTAAGTATTTAGTTTTTTATTTTGAAATTACATATTAGAAGGATTTTTACTAACTTCTGGTTGAAAACCAAAGCTTATTAGTATTCATATTTTACATTTTATGTCAAATAATCAAAAACAAAATTTAACTTTGAAAAAATTAAAACTATATTATAGATTCTCTACATACCACTTCACAGCCTCTTTCAGCCCTTGTTGTAAGTTATACTCAGGTTTGTAGCCAAGCAACATACGAGCCTTTTCTATTGAAGCAAGAGAATGAGGAATATCGCCTTCACGGTTTGGACCATATATCACTTTTATATTCACAATGTCAGGGTCAAACCCCGAAAGATATTCTTTTAAATAACCTACAAGTTGATTCAAAGTATTTCTTTCACCATAAGCTGTATTGTAAACCTGATTTACCGCATCAGGATTTTTTGTCTCCAGACACAATAAATTCATTTGAATTACATTGTCGATATATGTAAAATCGCGTGAAAACTCACCGTTACCGTTTATGGTGATGGGTTCATGTTTAAGCAGTTTTTTTACAAAAAGCGGTATAACAGCAGCATAAGCACCATGTGGATCTTGTCTTCGACCAAAAACATTAAAGTAACGCAATCCAATACACTCCATGCCATAAGTACGGGCAAACACATCGGCATATATCTCGTTTACATATTTTGTTATAGCATAAGGCGAAAGTGGTTTACCGATTACACTTTCAACCTTCGGTAATGAAGTTGAATCGCCGTAGGTAGATGAACTCGCGGCATATACAAACCGTCGAACGCCCGCATCGCGCGATGCCACCAACATATTTAAAAATCCGCTGACGTTAACTTCATTGGTTGTTATTGGATCTTTTATGGAACGAGGAACCGAACCAAGCGCTGCTTGATGCAACACATAATTATTCCCTTCAACTGCTTTTTTGCAGTCTGCCATGTTACGTATATCGCCTTCAATCAGATGAAAAGAAGAGGGAAAATCACGAAGCAAATGTTGGATATTTTCCCGTTTTCCGGTTGAAAAATTATCAAGACAAGTAACTTTGTCCCCCCTTTTTAATAAACTTTCGCATAAATTCGACCCAATAAATCCGGCTCCTCCGGTTACAAGAATTTTCATATTTATAATTCTCTATTTTTACACTTTAACAATTTATGAAACGAAACAGAAAATTCACAAAAAGTTAAATTTCACATCTATTTTAAAGATACAAATTTACTAAAAATCCCAACGTCCCTTAAATTTTGGAGTAAAATCATAAATTAAACCCATTGTAAAACATGGTAGAATATCGTATGAACGTTTACCTGCATTATATCCATTCAATTTATCTCCTGTAAAATTCAGTTCGGCGTTTAGTGTCATTAGAACTGATTTTTTGAGTCTGTAATCAATCCCCCCACCGGTACGTGCTAAATATAAAAATCTCGATTTGTCAGTAAAATTTCCGTTACTAATAATGTTTCTGTACAACATTCCACCTCCTGCGAAAACATATAATGAAGTTTTACGAAATGGTTGATAGCCTGAAAGGAGATTTATTACATCGAGTTTTAAATCTAAAGCTCCGTATTCAGAAGTAAATACGTTTCTGTTTTTTTTATAATACCAACTTGAAATAGCATAACCGGCTAAAGGTCGAATGCTAAATTCCGGAGTAAATCGATATTCTGATAATAACCTCAATGTCAACCCTGTTCCATAAACTGCAGATGCCGGGAAATTCGGTTTAAAATCTTCAGCTACCACAACATTTAATCCTCCATCACCCCCTACTAACCAGCCTTTTACAAAACTACTTTTCCCTACAGGCTCAAAACAATAAGCTTGCTCAACCACTGTAATACTGACTATCAGTAATATTATTTGTTTTATTTTAAAAACTATTTTAGCAAACACAGATAAACAAAATTAATCCATTAAAAAACAAATTAAGTAGATTCCCAAAGCCGAAAGATTCAAATTAAAAATAAGACTTTTTCAGACTCTTACTTTTTCCTGTTTTCAGCTTTGCTGCCGTAGCCATAACCATAACCATAACCATAACCATATTTTCTATAATATCCATAACGGCTGCGCGCTTCTACATCCACATCGTTCACTACCAAGTAAATGCGTTTGAGATTATTTTCGTCACTTATATTGTTCACAAATTCAATACTTCGCTTATCGGTAAAACCGGCACGACAGACATAAATTGTTAAGTCGGCCACACGATCGAGCAGATACGTATCGGAAACAGCACCTACAGGAGCAGTATCGATAACAATATAGTCATATTCTTTTTTCAAATCATCAATCATGCTATCCATTTTAGAACGCATAATAAGTTCATTTGGGTTTGGAGGAATTACACCAGCGGGTAAAATATCGAGCCATTTGTATTCAATGGAAGTATGAATCATCGATCGGTAATCGTTCGTGATGCCTGAAAGGTAAGATGTAACACCTTCTTTTTCTGCAATATTAAAGTACTTTGTAAGCATTGGTTTGCGAAGGTCCATACCAATCAATAACACTTTTTTCTCGGTAAGCGATAATGAAACAGCAAGGTTTATACTTACAAAAGTTTTACCTTCTCCACTTTCGGTAGATGTAACAAGCAATACTTTTTCCTGCGGATAATTCAAAGCAAATTGAAGTTTTGCACGCATCAATCTGAAAAGTTCAGAGTTAGCTGTAGCATTTGAACGGTGATCGATAATAGCTCCTTCCTCTTTTTTATGTCCAAGTACACCGAGCACAGGAATTTTTGTAATTTTTTCAACATCTGCTCTATCCACTATTTGGGTACGAAGCATATCTTTAAGCAATATAATAGCTATTGGCACAACTAATCCGAGCAGGAGGAAGATGCCCATAAGCATGGCTGATCGTGGGGCAACATGTGCAGAAAAATCAGGTGCGTTAAGCAAACGACCTTTTGGAGCTGCCACAGCCATGCTCAGCGAAGCTTCTTCACGTTTTTGCAGCAGGAATATATAGAGTGTCTGTTTAACCTGTTGCTGTCGGGTAACTTCAAGTATTTCGCGTTCCTGACGCGGGATGTTACTTAAACGGCTACGCAACTGCTGATTTTTTGTGTCGATACTTTTGCTGCTTAATTGCAACCCCTGGCGTGCAATACTAATACCTGATTTAAGTGCAGCACGGGTTGATGTTATCTGATTGTCAATGTTTTTTAAAACCGGATTGTCGGCTGATGAGCCTTGAGCAATGCGCTGTCGGGTTAGCACTAACTGATTGTATTGCCCAACAACAGCAACCAGACCAGGGTCGGTGAGTCCAAGATTTGGAATTAATTCATTATTATTTTTAGCATCGTTTACAAATTGTTCAACATAACGAATTAGTTGTAGTTGAATTTCGGCGTCCATGCGTTGTTTTTCGTTTTCTGTATTGCTTTGTAAAAACAATTGTGCATCTGCCTGTACGTTAGTTAATCCTTCAGTTTTTTTGTACTGTTCAATTTCGGTTTCTACACCTGAAAGTTCTTTGGATAGTAAACTTAATCTATCGTCGATAAAATTGGCAGTGTACAATGCTGAACGATTGATTTGCTCAATTGCATCGCGATTATAAACCTGTATAATGGTGTTTACTATATCTTTTGCTTTTTGTGGATGATAAGCACGAACTGAAATATTTATTACATCTTCATTTTTGGCTGTTGAAACTGACAAATTTCCCCCGGAATAGCGTTTTGCAGTTGTGAGAATGGGTGTTATTGTAACAGTGATAGGTGTTTCGTTTGGTTTGCTACGTTCAATAATGGTAAGTTGACCCATTGGAAGTGTTATTGTAGCCGGAAGTGAAGCAAATTCTTTTTTAAATTCTTTTTTTCGGTATTTTCCATTTAATTCGATTTTTTCCCCTTTCTTCGTTAATGTAAATTCAACAACTGCGCTTAGATTTGCCATCGATGCACTATCGAGCCTCACGTAGTAGGGAGAATTGTGGTAAAGTTCAGCCGTTTCGAGCAATTTCTTATGTGTGTAAGAAGTATGTAATTCAAGTTCCTTCACTACACGTTTCATAAGTTCTGACGATTTTAATACTTGTACTTCATTATTCAGACCTGTATTACTAAACGGTAAATATGACCTGCTTGAACTCAACTGATTAACAAGCGAGAGTTCGCTCATTTGTCCCTTTTGGTCGGCAACAAGCAGCGATGCTCCGGTTTGGAAAACATCACGCTGTGTTTTTACATAAACGTATCCAACTATAAGGAACAAAATAACTGAAAGTAAAATCCATTTCCACTGAAACAGTATTTTTTCAAAAATTTCTCTCCAGTTTATCGGTTTATCATTGGTTAAATATTCGAATTCGTCGTTGTTGTAGGTATTCATCTGTATTCTTTTAAAAAATTTCTTTTATTTTTCTGCGAGTGATTAGTTTAGTACATAACTTTATTTTACCATTTCAATAAAACAATGAACTGTTAAACTTATTTTTTTGAAAGATTTAACATGATAATTATTAGTGATGTAAGTGATGTTACTGTACCTATTGCCGAAACCGGAATTGCCAGTGAAGAAGTAAACGCTGTATTGTTAATTTTTACTTCGTTTGGTTGCACGTAGAGCACATCATCCTGTTGTAAAAAATAATAAGGTGAATTTAAAAGATTTTTATCGCGAATGTCAATGCGAACCGATTCGCGCTTGCCTTCTTTTTCTCTTATCAGTAAAATATTATCGCGCATGGCAAACATAGTTAAATCGCCTGCCTGTGCAAGTGCTTCAAGAATAGTAATTTTTTCTCCATTTACCTGAAAAACACCCGGTCGGGCAACTTCGCCTAAAACGCTGACTTTAAATCCTGCATAACGAATAAGAATTATCGGCTCTTCTTTGATATAACGGGGATAAATACGGTTTTTTATTAATTCGGAAAGTTGATTCTTTGTCAGGCCGGCAACATATAATTTTCCAATAACCGGAAATATAATTTTCCCTTCTGTATCAACAAGATAATTTTGTAATCCACCCTGCCCGCCGGTTATTCCTGAAGAATTACTTCCGATATTGTATGCATTCTCTGCTCTGGGAACCGGATAAATAGGAAGATTAAATGGCTGGGCAGCTTCCGGAGTGTTTGAATTTACAGTTATCGATAGCAAATCGCCTACTTTAATTACAGCTTCAGGAATAGGTGCAGTATCGCCGGGAATAAATATTGCACGCTGACCGGCATCCTGCAAATAAACGATGTCGCGGGATGCTTTGCAACCTGTAAGCAGAATACCTGCCAGAATAGGAATAATAAATTTTTTCACGATAAAATAAATTTTTTATAAGGGGATATTGAAATTCGTATACAATTAAATTCTTAGATATTGTTTCAAAAAATTCAACTTGAATTTAAGTTTTGCAATCAATTTGGAATATTTTTACATTCTGTTGTAAAAAACGCGTAAAATTACTATAAAATGTTGGAATATTGTGTCTGATTAGTTTATAAATGCTTGAGCGAATCGAAAAAAGTTATATTGAGAATTTCATTGGCTTTATGTGTTATTAATACTGTTAATTACTCGTAAGTGCTTATTTATAAACATCATATATCAAATATTGTGTGTTCCAAATATAATATTCTTTATTAAATATTACTCATATCAATTCAAAATAAACAAAAAAAAATCATCACACAAATTTATTTTACAATTCTATAAACATTGCCCGGAAGACATTTTACCATACCTTTAAATTCAAGTTGTAAGAGTAAAGCTGAAGTTTTACTAACAGGTAATTCAAGTTTTAGCGATAACTCATTTAACTGCATTCCATCGTTTGTTTGACGTAACATAGTTACAATTTGTTGCTCAGTTTGGTCAAGGTCTATGAATAGAGAAGTTTGTATATTTGCTGAAAATTTATCTCCTAAAGATTCCCAATTCATGGCTTTCAGTAGATCGGAGGCATTTTCGATAAGTGCTGCCTTGTTTGTTTTTATCAGGGCATTGCACCCGGCTGACCATTCGTCAGTTATTCTGCCCGGAAATGCAAATACATCACGATTATAATCGCTGGCAAGTTCTGCCGTGATTAATGCTCCACCGCTGAGTGCTGATTCGATTACTACTACAACGTCGCTCATACCTGCTATAATGCGATTTCGTCCTACAAAATTCTGTCGGTCGGGATTAGTTTTACTCAGGTACTCGGTAATTAATGCGCCATTTTCAAGAATTTTTATAGCTGTCGAACGATGTATGGAAGGATATACCCGGTCCAATCCGTGCCCTAAAACTGCAAAAGTACTTAGTCCAAAATCAAGTGCTGCTTTATGAGCGCAAATATCAATTCCATAGGCCAATCCGCTTATTATTATTGCATTAGGCAAAATTTTAGAAATATCTTCGATAAATTTCCTGCAATACTCTTTTCCGTTATCTGTTGCGTTGCGCGTGCCTACCACAGCAATCATTTTACCATCGTTAAGGTTTGATGATCCTCTTGAGTAAAGCATTACAGGCGCATCTTCACATTCTTTTAATCTGAAAGGATATTCTCTGTCAGTATAAAAATTGAAATTTATTTTGTTTCTGATTAAAAATTCAATTTCTTCATCAGCTCTTTTCAATACATCGGCAGCTACTATTTCACGCGATAGCACATCGCCAATTCCGGGTATTTTAGCCAAATTTTGTTGTTTCTCATGAAAAACCGCTGATGCACTGCCAAGGTAAGCAATCAGATTTTTTGCCAGACTATTTCCAATACCTTTTATTAGCGTAATTCCAATATTGTATCGTAATTCTTCTGTAAAGTTCATTTGTTTTTCCAATAGGCCGATTTATATACTGCAAAAAAAAATAAGAGCCATGCTAAAATTATACCTCCGGTATTAAACATTACATCGAGTATTTCTGCTGTTCTCGTAGTGCAAAAATACCCTTGACAAAACTCCATAATAATACCAAGTAAAAATGGGTAAAAAAATGCGATATAAATTCTTGATTTTATAAAAAAATTTATATTCTGCAACTTACCAAATTCAATTAGCAAAAAAAAGGCAAGTAACATATACATCAATAAATGTACGAGTTTATCGAAACCGTTGAATAAATTAAATTTTTTGAATCCGTCAAATTCCGATGAAGTTGCAAGTGATAAGTAAATAATAGTGACTGTAATAAGTATTGATTTGGCATACTTTTTTGTTACAAGAAATATTTCATTTAAAGTAATACGTTTAAACATAAGCAGATATTAAATATGTGATTTTTTATGTCTTCAATTGTAATACATTTTCTCATTAATTGCTATTCAGACAAAGAAATAAGAGGTTAATAAAGTATTACAATAATGATTATAAAAAAAGTAATTGAATTACGTGTTTTTAAAAATTAACCCGAATTAAAAAGAAATTTTTATATTTGCAAAGATAAACAATATTGTATAATAACTTTATGTGGAACTATTTCATTTTGATAGCTGAAAAAACATATTCTTTCACATAGTTAAAAAATCAGAATTTAAAACTAATACAATTTATTTATGAAAAAGTATTCTTCTCTTTTCGTTTTAACAATTTTGTTTACTGCCTGTTCGAGTGTACTTATTACGGGTCGTAAACAATTATTACTGGTATCCGACAGTGAGATTCTTGCGATGAGTGCAAAAAGTTATAAACAGTTTATTGATTCTGTTCCTCCTTCGAAAGATAAAGTTAACGCAGAACTTATCCGTAAGGTTGGACAAAATATTTCAACGGCAGTAGAAAAGTACTTGAAAGAACAAAAGATGGAAGCCGAGATACAAAATCTGGCTTGGGAATTTAATCTGGTAAAAGATACTACGGTGAATGCTTTTTGCATGCCTGGAGGAAAAGTGGTTTTTTTCGAAGGCATTTTACCTATGACACAAACCGAAGCCGGCATAGCCGTAGTTATGGGGCACGAAATAGCCCATGCTGTGGCTAAACACAGTAATGAACGTCTCAGCCAGCAACTTTTACTGCAATACGGAGCTGCCATAACCGATGTATTGCTTTCGAATAAATCGGAGATTACACGTGTGGGCATCAATACTCTTTACGGAATAGGTGCACAGGTGGGTGTTTTGCTACCCTATTCAAGAAAACATGAATACGAAGCTGACCGACTTGGACTGATTTTTATGGCAATGGCAGGTTATCACCCTAACGAGGCGGTTGAATTTTGGAAACGAATGTCTGCTAATGGGTCGGGATCGGTGCTCGAGTTTATGAGCACGCATCCTTCTGATGAAAAACGCATTGCTAAAATGCAGGAAGTGCTGCCTGAAGCTTTACAGTATTTACCCGCAAAACAATAAAAAACCAACGGAAAATAGATGTAAAAAACAAATCCTGAAAATTGTTGCAGAGTTTCAGGATTTTTTTATTTGTGTTGTTCGATACCTGTTAAAATTCAAATTAAAGACGGAAATCTGAGTTCTGTTGGACATCCATATTGAAATATTATTATTTTTTTAAAACAGTTTGATATCAAAAGTAGAAAAAGAAATAAGAATTTTATATGCAAAATGAATGTAAAAGTTTCTGAATTAAATTTATTGCAGCAAACTAACAATAAATAAACTCATATAACCTCTTCCACTTTACCCAAATTTACATAGTAGATGTATCCTTTTGTATTGTATTTCATTTCTTGCAATAGTTTCATGTACTCTTTCACTTGGCGTTCATAGGAATTTTTTTCGTATTCACCGAACTTGTAATCAACCACTATTACATTGTTTGCTTTAATCACCACACGATCAGGTCGATACATTTCACCCGTCGGGGTTAAAATAGTGGTTTCGTTTAGTACTTTAGCATCGTTGGCAAACCACTCCGCTGTTTCGGGCATCGACCAAAATTTTTCAAGTTCGTTTAATACCTCTTTTTTTTGTGCAATGCTGAAAATTCCTTCGTTTATGCATTTTCTTAATGCGTTTTCCTGTTCCGATTTCTTTTGTATTTTTCCCAGTACTGCATGCATAACAATGCCTAACTTACGTGGTTGATTGAAATCGGATTGTGCTCCCGAAATTATTTTTGTTTTTCTGAATTTTAATTCCGGTTTATTTCGGTATATTTTATCAGGTTCTGCCTGTAAATTTGTGAGTTCATTTGTAGTGTTTGGTTGTTCGCCCGATGTAATTTGAGTTTTTTCTCCAAATTCAAATATATATTGTTCAGCATCGAAATGCTTAGTCAGAATTTCAGGCTTTTCAATTTCCGGAATATTTTCATTTGTAAAACTCCACATTAGTAATTGTGCTAAAGTATTTATTTTGCTAATATTTTCAGGGAACTTGACTTTTTCAGAGAAACAAATCAGTCGATGTTTTGCCCTGGTAAATGCAACATAAGCCAAATTCAGATTGTCGATATAACGGTGCATTTTTTCATCGAAATATTCTCGTTCAAATATCGAATTTTCAAGTCTTTTGCTGTATTCCACCGGCAGTATGGATAATTGATTAAAAGGTTCAGTAGTAGGCGAACACCAAAGATAATTTGTCAAATTACCCTTTTTCATATCGAGCTCCCAATTGCAGAAAGGCATAATTACCACTTTAAAATCGAGCCCTTTCGATTTATGTATGGTCATAATTTGAAATGCATTCTGGTTTTCCGGAATGGGAATAAATTTCTTGCATCCGGTTTCGTCCCACCATTTCATAAAACTTGACAAATCCGATTTTCGTCCGTTCGAAAAATTGTAAACTTCGTCGCGGAATGCCTGAAGATAAACAGCGGCATTGCTCCATGTGTTTATCCCGAAAATACGGATAATTTCTTCTGTCAACTCGTAAAGAGAGAAGTTGGCTACATTTTTCAAAGCAACATTTTCATCAGTATTAAAAAATGGAGAAAACGGCGTTTTTTCAATTTCAGTATCAAAGTACATATGGAGAGCCTGTTGCTCACTCAACCTGTTTTTTCCTTTTAGATATTCGAAACTCACATTTAATTTACTGATAACATCGTCAGGCTGCATAAATAATTTAAGTAAACTTATGATGAAATTTACACCGCCCGACTTGCTTATAAGCAAACCTTCGTTACCCAGCACATCATAACAATATTTTTGATTATCAGCTGACGAAGAATTTTTGTATTCCAGTAATTTTTGGGTAATGTCTTTTATGTCTTTCTTTTCGCGCACCAGAATAGCCACGTCTTTTGGCGCGAACCCATCATCCTGTAGTTCTTCGAGCAATGCCGGTAAACGCTCAAGACTCATAGTTTTCCATTTTTCGTCATCTTCGCCCTTTTCAATAAAAGTAAATTGAACGAAACCTGTTCCGGCATCGCTACGGGGTTTTTGTTCGGATTTTTTATAGGCGTGCACTATTGCATCTGTCAAATTAGAAAACGCTTCGCTATTCTTCTTCTCTTCAGGAATTTGCAGGTTAAGATTAGCTTGCAAAATTTGTGGCGCATAGCTGAAAAACGCATTATTGAATTGCACAATGTTACGGTCGCTACGCCAGTTGGTATCAAGTGTGGTTTCCTGTAATTGTTCATTTCTGAAATCGTCGAAAATGGCTCTGTCGAGCAGTTTCCATTCAGAGTTTCGCCAGCGGTAAATGCTTTGTTTTACATCGCCTACCACCAAATTAAATCCGTCGGTGGCAAGACTGTTTTCAATCAGCGGTTTAAAGTTTTTCCATTGCAGTGCGGAAGTATCCTGAAACTCATCGATCATAAAATTATCTTTATAAACACCGGTTTTTTCAAAGATAAAAGGAGTGTCGCTGCCATCGATAATTTTGTTTACCAGCATGTTGGCATCAGAAATAAGCATAGTATTCTGATCGTGGGTCAGGGCTTTTATTTTTGAGTCAAGATACGAAAGCACACCCAAAGTATTCAGGTTTTTAAGGATAATTTTTGCTGAATTATAGGCATATTGACCGTCCGATAAAAGATACACAACATCTTTAAAGCATTGACCCAATCCCTGAATGTAGGCATTTGTAATTTTTTCAACAATATCTTTGGTTTGTTTTTTAACATAACATTTTGTTACATCCTCTGCCATTGCTTGAAAAGTTACACCTGCTTCTTTATATATTTTATTCTGAACTTGTTCAAACTTAATAGTCGATGTGCGTGAAAAGTGTGTATGATCCAGACCAAATTGTGCCATGATATCCATTGCACGTTTTCCGGTTGATGCTATTGTCTGTTCATAATTTTCAATAATCGACTTAAGTTGCCTCTGATATGTTCTTAGAAATTCATGATTTTGAATTTGTTTGGCAATTTCAGTTGATTTCGACTGAAAATTTTCTTTGAAAAGTTCTCTTCCAAGTTTTAATATATTTTCCCGAGGATTCCAGCTTTTATTATCTGAAATTAAATCGGAGGCAAACTGCGTAAGCCATTGAAGCAGATTATTGTCTTTCCCGCCGGCAAGTTCAATAAAAAGATTATCTGTGGCCTGTTGTAAAATTATTTCGTTATCGAGTTCAAGATTATAAGCTCCGTTTATACCGTTTTCGCGGGCAAACGAACGAATCAATTGCTGAAAAAAACTATCGATGGTGCTTACGGAGAAGGATGTATAATCGTGCAACAACGATACGAGAATTTTACGTGCACGTTCGTTTACGGTTGCTTCGCTCAACCTGTATTTTGTAATCAGGTTTTGCCTGTAATCTGATTTTTTACCTTCGGCAAGATTAAAAAGTTGAGAAAGTATGCGATTTTTCATCTCGCCGGTAGCTTTGTTGGTAAAGGTTACGGCAAGAACGCGCCGATACATGCGGTTGTTGTTTTTTTCGGAAAACAAAAGTTCGATATAATCGCCTGTTAGTCGGTGTGTTTTACCTGATCCTGCCGAAGCTCGATATACGTTTAACATAATCAGTTGTAAGTTTAAAGAGGGTATAAAAACAAACAAAGATAAGATTTTTTGTAAAATGTAAAACCTGTTTTTGTCTTACCAGATTTATAAATATGTTGTGTGTGAATTTAATTTTATCTTTGCCGATAAAATCTAAAATATGAATAATGATTGCAACTGGCCGAGTAACGATGCATTGATGCGAAAATACCACGATGAAGAATGGGGTGTTCCCTTACATGACGACCGTAAACTTTATGAATTTCTTCTACTCGATGCTTTTCAGGCAGGTTTGAGTTGGAAAACTATTTTACATAAACGTGAGAATTTTCGAAAAGCTTTCGATGATTTTGACTACAAAAAAATAGCCCAATATAATGAAGAGAAAATTGCTAAACTTATGAACGATACCGGAATTATTCGTAATCGTTTAAAAATACGTGCGGCAGTTGTCAATGCGAATGCTTTTATTCGTGTACAAAAAGAGTTTGGGAGTTTCGATAACTATATCTGGCAATTTACAGAGTATAAAACCATACAGAACAACTTTCATGAGTTGTCTGAAATCCCCGCTCGTTCGCCCCAATCAGATGCTATGAGCAAAGATTTAATGAAAAGAGGTTTTAAGTTTGTAGGCCCCACCATTTGCTATGCCTTTATGCAGGCAGCCGGTATGGTCAACGATCATTTGGTGGGTTGCAGTAAACGAAGAAATTAGTTTATTTTCTTCCGAAATCAGCCGGTATTTCGCCCCATGCTTCAGTTTCCCATTTCAGAATTTTATTTGAAAAGTTGTTCTCAGCGAGCCACTTTTCTGCTCTTTGGAGTAAATCGAAAATAATTTTGTTGTTCTCAGTTGGTTCAAGTTTCGATCTATGTTTTTTTGCTTTTACCCAACCTATAGCTGTAGAGCTGTCTGAATAAACCGGCAATTCACTGTTTTTTTGTTTCAAAAGGGCCAATCCGTGTACAAGTGCCAGAAATTCACCTACATTGTTTGTCCCTTCAGGAAATGGTCCCTGACGAAAAATTTCCTCACCTGTTTTTGTATAAACACCGCGATATTCCATAACTCCCGGATTGCCACTGCAAGCTGCATCAACTGCTATGCTATCCATTTCAGGCATTCCAAACTTTTGAATTTGTGCCTGTGTCATTACCGGTTTTTCCGTTTTTTCCCCTACGTAATCATTGTAGGGCGAGAGAAAAGCTTCCCGAGCTTCAGCTTCAGTTTCAAATCCTTTAAACTTAGCCCTATCGTAGCCATGCGTTTGTCGTTTACATTCTTCCCAGGTTCGGTATATTCCCGGCTCACGACCATCCCATACTACATAATATTTCTTTTTCTTTGCCATTATTTTTTTACTATTCACCAAAAAGGATCAATTTTTACAATTAACCAATCACCATTTAACCAATCACCAATCACTAATACCCAACCCGTTGCATAATTGCTTTAAAAAATGTAATTTTGTACCGCTATTTCGTTTAGAAAACATAGAACAAAGATACAAAATCAAGAATCAATAGCAAAAATAGTTTCGAGTTACAAGTTACGAGTAAACGAGGAGTGAAGGAGCACGAAACGCTAAAACTAAAACATATTAAACCATCGCCTCTGTAGTTCAATGGATAGAACGGAAGTTTCCTAAACTTTAAATTCGGGTTCGATTCCCGGCGGAGGTACTGTAAATCCCTTTTAATCGATTGATTATTAGGGTTTATTTTGTTTTGTCAACCCTGACAGCGTTCGTAGAACCTGTCAGGTTGTTTGTACGTAAAACATTATTATTTATTGGAAGTTTATCGAATTTATTTGTTAAATACATTCAAAGTAATTATTCAGGATTGCCATTTGTATTGATAGTTTTGCTGTTAATAGTCAGGTTTTTAAGAAATATTCTATCCATTTTTCCAATGTATCGGTTCCCTCCTGAACTGACATTTTCGAAATTACAATTTGTTACAAAAATATCACTCACATTTGCATCGTTCGCAGGCGCATCAATAAAAATACCAAAGCGACTTTTATTTGATACTACATTCTCCACATGTATATTTCGAACTGTGGGAGGGAAACTGCCGTTACATTTTTCGTCGGGTTCGTAAAGCAGATTAATACGCACCACCGCTTCTTTTACCTGTCCAACCTTTACATTTCGGAAATATACATTTTCGATAATTCCACCCCGACAGTTGCTGGTTTTAATGCGTAAAGCACGATCGAGATTCGGACTGTCCATTTCGCAATTTTCTACAAATAAATTACGGAATCCTCCTGAAATTTCACTGCCAATTACTACACCGCCGTGTCCGTCATTCATTTTACAATTTCGGATCACAATGTTCTCGCTTGGTATATTCCAGCGACGTCCATCATTGTTTCTTCCGCTTTTTATGGCAATGCAATCATCGCCCGTATTGAAAGTGCAATTCTCAATCAGTACGTTTTTACACGATTCAGGATCGCAACCATCGCTGTTTGGTCCCTTGCTTTGAACATTAACGCCACGAACTATCAAATTTTCGCAAAACATGGGATGGATTACCCAGAATGGTGAATTTTTAATAGTAAGTCCTTCGATAAGCACGCGGTTGCAGTGGATAAAATGCACGAAAGGAGGACGTAGCGCATCTACGGGAGTCATTATACGTTGTTCGATAGGTTGATTATTTTCTGCGGCTGCAAAAAGCCTGTCGCGACCTCCACTTGTAATTTGGTCAGGCATTCCTTTTATGCTGTAGGAACCACCCTTCATGTACCACCAATTATGCGAAGAACCTTGCCCATCGAGCAATCCTTTTCCTGTTAGGGCTATGTTTGTTTCGCCGTAAGCGTAAATAAGAGGGTGAGCGTTATAGCAATCAATTCCTTCCCAGCGACATAAAACAGCAGGATAATACCAGCTTTGGTCGGTAGTGAATTTTAGCACTGCACCCTCTTCGAGATGTAAGTTTACATTACTTTTCAGTCTCAGCGGACCGGTATGAAAAGTCCCGCGGGGCACAATCACCATGCCGCCTCCTGCCTGATTGCATTTAATAATTGCCAAATTAATAGCGCGATGATTCAACGTTTTTTCATCATCGGGTATTGCTCCGAAATCGGTAATAAAATACGTCCGCTTCGGAAATTTTGTTTTCTGAATCGATTGTACAATTTTATCTGCTTGGCGGAAAGCTTGATTTATTTTGGTTTGCGTAGCAATAACACAATTGAAACTAATAAGCGATAGAATAAAAATTATTTTTCTCATCTAATGAAATGTTTTAAACTTATAAATTCATAAAAAAATACTTTTTCGACTCAAAAACTGATAAACTATTTGAATGATGATAAATTTGTTTATCTGACGACCTCCTATGTAGAAAAGTTGTATTTTTCGTTTTTAATTTACCAAACGTCAAATTTTTAATCCCATTGTTTTGTAAATATCAGATACTCTTCTTTATTGAAATTATTTTTATTAATTGAAAAAGAATTCGTTGTTAAAATAATCCGTCAATCACTTTTACTCTAACTAAACTTTTTAAGTTTTTTACTTTTCTGTTTTTATGCAAATTGAAATTCATAATTCAAAGAAACAAAATTAGAGTTTAAAAATGATTTATGTTTGATTTGCATATATTATTAAGCTATTGATTTACAAATATATCAAAAATATTGTACTCACATATACATTAGTATAATTATGCTATAAATATGTACGAAATTACATTATCAAAATCATTGAAATTATATTTCTTTGTAACCTGAACTAATATTCAAGTAATCATGAAAAAACGCCATCTTGTTTTTTTGTTTTTAGTATATTTATTTGTTTTGGCCAAAGCCGAAGTTACTTTTAAAGGGAACGAACGTTCAAAGTACAATTTCAATCGGCAATGGCTTATGCACATTGGCGATTCCGAAACTTCAGGGAAAGCATTTACAGATCCATCATTGAATGACAAAGCATGGAAAAAAGTTACTCTTCCGCGTGCATTCAATGAAGACGAAGCTTTTCGCGTGGCTATCGACGAACTTACCGATACTATCATCTGGTACCGGAAATATTTCAGGTTGCCGAAAACTGCACGTGGACAAAAAATTTTCATCGAGTTCGAAGGAGTTCGTTTTGGAGGTGAATTTTGGGTAAACGGAAAACCGGTTGGTATGCATGAAAACGGTGTGATGGCTTTCGGTTTTGATATTACCGAATTTGTTAATTATAATGGTGATAATATAATAGCTGCCCGCATTGACAACTCGTGGCGCTACAAAGAAAAGGCAACAGGATCTACTTATCAGTGGAACGACCGGAATTTCAATGCCAACTACGGCGGAATTCCTAAAAATGTTTATCTGCACATTACACCTAAATTGTATCAAACGCTTCCGCTCTTTAGCAATCTGAAAACTACAGGAACCTATATTTATGCCCGCGAGATAAATATCAGCAAACAAAGTGCAATGATTTATGCCGAATCGGAAGTGAAAAACGAAACCGGTCAGGAAAAAGAGTTTTCGTTCGAAGTACTGATTGAAGATATGGACGGAAAGTTGGTCAAAAAAATGACCTCATCTGCTGTTAAAATAAAAGCAGGCGAAACCCAAACTGTAAAAACCGGTTCATTAGTCGAAAACCTGAACTTCTGGAGCTGGGGTTATGGTTATCTTTATAATGTATATACAGTTCTCAATGTGAACGGTGTGGCTGCCGATGTGGTAAAAACTCGCACCGGTTTTCGCAAAACACGCTTCGATAAAGGAATGTTTTGGCTCAATGACCGTGTACTTCAGGTAAAAGGTTATGCACAACGCACAAGCAACGAATGGCCTGCCGTAGGCATGTCGGTTCCGCCATGGCTAAGCGATTATAGCAATCGACTGATAGTAGAAGGAAACGGAAACCTGGTGCGCTGGATGCACGTAACACCTTGGAAACAGGATGTAGAATCGTGCGACCGTGTTGGATTAATGCAGGCAATGCAGGCCGGAGATGCCGAGAAAGATGTAACCGGACGTCGTTGGGAACAACGCACAGAATTGATGCGTGATGCCATTATTTACAATCGCAACAATCCGAGTATCATTTTTTACGAAGGTGGAAATGAATCGATCAGCGAAGAACACATGGCAGAGTTGAAAGCAATACGCGATAAATATGATCCTTATGGTGGTCGTGCCATCGGTTCGCGCGAAATGCTCGACAGTAAAGTGGCCGAATATGGTGGCGAAATGTTGTATGTCAACAAAAGTGCCCGTCACCCCATGTGGGCTACCGAATACTGTCGCGACGAAGGATTGCGTAAATATTGGGACAATTATTCTTATCCATATCATAAAGATGGCGAAGGTTCGAAATATTACCGTTCAACTGTAACCAACGAAATTACTCAACGACCTGATGCCACTGCGTACAATCGCAATCAGGATTCATTTTTTGTTGAAACTATCAATCGCTGGTACGATTATTATCGCGTACGTCCCGGAACCGGAAAACGTGTAAGCTCTGGCGGTGCCAATATTATTTTTTCGGATTCGAATACACATTTTCGTGGAGCTGAAAATTATCGTCGCAGTGGGGAAGTGGATGCTATGCGTATTGCTAAAGATGCTTTTTTTGCACACATGATAATGTGGAATGGCTGGGTAGATATCGAAAAACACGGTTCTTACATTGCCGGTCATTGGGAAGCGCCCTATAATGTACCCGAAGCAGGAAAAGAACCGACACGTCGTGATTCAAAGGATGTATTAGTGGTTTCGACAGGCGAAAAAGTGGAACTTTTTGTGAATGGAAAATCGCAGGGTTTTGGAGTTCGCACATCACAATTTCTATTTACTTTTAAAAATGTAAAATACGAAGCCGGAACTGTAGAGGCTGTAAGTTACGATGCTGCAGGAAATGAAGTTTCGCGCACTAAAAAAGAAACCGTGAGTGCCCCCAATCGTATTTCGATGAAACTTATGCAAGCACCTGATGGTTTCAAAGCCGATGGTGCCGATTTGGTAATGGTCGAAATTGAAGTGCTGGACAACGAAGGCCGCCGTTGTCCGTTGGCGAATAATATGATTACTTTCAACCTGAAAGGCGAAGCCGAATGGCGTGGCGGAATTGCTCAGGGCAAAGAAGGTAATTACATACTTGATAAAGTTTTACCTGTGGAAGCCGGAATAAATCGCGTTTTGATTCGCTCGACCGAAAAAGCAGGAAAAGTAACTCTTACAGCCACTTCCGATGGACTGAAAAGTGCTTCACTCAATTTCAGTTCCAAATCAGTTCCTGTTCAGAATGGTCTGAGTACCTATATCTCGGGCGAATATCAGCCTTCGAATCTGTCGCGCGGCGAAACCCCAAAAACGCCATCGTTTACAGTAAAAAGAATTTCTGTGGATATTGTGGCTGCAACTGCCGGAAGTAACGAAGCAGAAGTTGCTTACAGTTTCGACGACAATGAACTCTCAGAATGGAAAAACGATGGACGACTTTCAACCGGGTGGATTAAATATGAACTGGAACGTGATGCTGTTGTAAACGAGGTGGATTTAAAACTTACAGGTTGGCGTATGCGATCGTATCCTATTCAAATTTTTGTGGACAATACAAAAGTGTGGGAAGGTGAAACGGCAAAATCGCTGGGCTATATCAATATTTTATTCAAGCCAACATTTGGACGTTTTATAACAATAAAACTAATAGGTTCTGCACAAGATAAAGATGCTTTTGGCGGAATAGTGGAAGTAGCAGCAAAAACTGCTGGAGAACTCGATTTGTTTAAAGACCCGAATGCAGCTAAAGTTGACGGACAACTCCGTATAGTGGAAGCGGATATTTTTGAAGTAATAAAATAGTTAACAAGGAAACAAGGAAACAAACTTAAGCAGAATAAACGAAATATTTTTAACTTCAAAAAAATGAAAAGGAACTTCCTGTTAACTTTCTTGCTTTATGGTGCGATAACATTTATTTATTCGCAGGAAAACACTGTAGGAACACGCATATTGCAGTTATTTAATTTCGATTGGAAATTCAAAGCCGGAGATATTCAAAACGCACAAAATCCATCTTTTAACGATGCCGATTGGCGCTCGCTCGATTTACCGCACGATTTTCAGTTCGAACAACCTTGGGATAAGGAAGCAGGCGGAGCTCGTGGTTTTAAAGCCATGGGCACAGGGTGGTATCGTAAAACTTTCCATGCCGACCCTATCTGGAAAGGTAAACGTGTTTTTATCGATTTCGAAGGAATTATGTTGCTTGGCGATGTATGGCTAAATGGAGAAAAAATCGGCAGCACCGAATACGGCTATTTGGGTTTTGAATCGGATATTACCAAATTGTTGAAATATAATGAACCTAATGTTTTGGCTGTACGAGCCTCAACCGGTCCTTCGGGAGGTTCTCGTTGGTACACCGGAGGAGGTTTGTATCGCGATGTATATCTTATTGTGAAAAACGATATCGCTATTGCGCGTAATGGCATTTTTATTACTACTCCTTCCGTTTCAGATGATAAAGCTGAAATTAACATACAGGTTGACATAGAAGGATTTCGCGGGAAAACCAACCAACTGGAAATTATTGCAAAAATCGTTTCGCCCGATGGAAAAATTGCTGCTGAAACCAAAGGGATGGCGCCAAACCGTGCAAACAGATGGGTTGAAGAAGTAAAACTGCCAACAACAACTGTAACGCAACCCAAACGTTGGTCGTGCGAAACCCCAAACCTTTATAAAGCCATAGTTACGCTTATACTTGATGGTAAACCGGTAGATGAAATCACTGAAAGTTTCGGAATCCGTACCATCGAGTTTTCGAAAGAATTTGGCTTTAAACTGAATGGGAAAAAGGTATTTCTGAAAGGAATTTCCAATCACCACGATTTGGGAGCGGTGGGTGCTGCTGCTTATGAAACAGCCATAGCCCGACAAATGGACGTACTGAAAAAATTTGGTTTTAACCATATTCGTCTGTCTCACAATCCCTATTCGAAAGCTTTTTTACGCCTCGCCGATGAAAAAGGAATACTCATTGTGGACGAATTGTATGATAAATGGAGCAATAAAAGTTACTGGGGAGGTCGCAAATCGTGGACTGAATTGTGGTTCGATCATATGTCAGAATGGATAAAACGGGATAGAAACCATCCATCTGTTATTTTATGGTCGTTTGGCAACGAACTGCAAATGCGCGAAGACTTGGCGGGTTACAATACCGGCGATTGGGGCGTTACCACCTATCGATTGATGAATGTGGTGGCAAAGCGTTACGACCCAACCCGACTTACAACGGTGGCTAAGTTTCCGGCAAGAGCAGGAGGTATCGGGAAAAATCATCCCGACTTTAACATCAAAATTATTCCACCCGAATTGGCTACTGTTACCGAAGTATCGAGTTTTAACTATCGTTGGATGAATTATCAGGATTATCTGAAACATGCTCCACACATGATAATGTATCAAAGTGAAGCTACCACCAACGAACTGCTTGCACCCTTTTATGGTATGGATCAAGAAAAAATGGTCGGTCTGGCTTATTGGGGAGCCATTGAATATTGGGGCGAATCGAACGGTTGGCCTAAAAAAGGCTGGAGTTATTCTTATTTCAATCATGCACTCGAACCATTTCCACAGGCGTATCTCATAAAAAGTGCTTTTAACGATGTACCATTGGTTCGTATCGGAGTTATCGACAAAGAAAGCGATAAAATTGATTGGAACGACCAAACTATTGGCACGGCCGATGTTTCGTCGCACTGGAACAGAGAAAATGGCAAATCTTATAATCTTTATACTTTCACGAATGCCGATGAAGTAGAATTGTTTGTAAACGGAAAATCACTTGGCGTAAAGAAAAATAACATTGAAGTTTCAAAACGTAATATGATTTTATGGCAAAATGTACCTTTTACTCCCGGAAAAGTTACAGCCGTAGCACGCTCGAACGGCAAAGAAATTGCACGTCACCAACTTGAAACTACAGGAAAAGCCGTTGCGATGAAACTGGAACCCGAAAATACCGATTGGAAAGCAGATGGCATGGATTTACAATATGTGAAAGTGTATGCCGTGGATAGCAAAGATCGCATTGTACCCGATGCCGTAGGAAAAGTAACTTTCGAAGTAACGGGTCAGGCAAAATTAATTGCGGTGGACAACGGCGATCACTTCAGCGATGAGCTTTTTGATGGTAATGCAAGAGAACTCCATAATGGTTTCGCTATGGCTGTACTTCGTTCGAACCGGCAAGCAGGCGAAGTGAAAATCAAAATAACCTCAAAAGGATTGAAAAGTGCTGAACGAACATTCTTAACGAAATAGTAATTTTTATTTATGAGAGTTGTTTTTATAAATATATTGCTGATAGCAGCACTTCAGGTATTTCCCCAAACAGGGAAAACATATCTCATGTCGGATACAACGCATTACTCAACCACCACTGGCTACGGTTACGATATGTTAGGCGTTCCGAAAAAGGGGAGTAAGCAACCTTTTTTCTATTCTGTAAAAGTACCTGATGGAAATTATCTGGTAACCGTAAAGCTCGGCAGTAAAAAGCAAGCGGGTATTACTACTGTTCGTGCCGAATCGCGTAGGTTGTATGTGCAGCAGTGCGCTACAAAAAAAGGACAGTTTGTGGAAGAGAAATTCGTTGTACATAAACGCTCTGTACGTATCAACGATAAAGAGTCGGTAAAAATCAAGGATCGTGAAAAAACTACTTTCACTTGGGACGACAAAATTACTTTTGAGTTCAACGGCGCCTCGCCGGTGTGCGAAAGTATTCGAATTGAACCTGCGCCCGAAGATGTTATCACCGTTTTTTTATGCGGTAACAGCACTGTCACCGACCAAAGCCACGAGCCTTGGGCAAGCTGGGGACAAATGATTCCAGCGTTCTTCAACGAAAAAATAGCTTTTGCAAATTTTGCCGAAAGCGGCGAAAGCGCAAACACTTTTATTGCTGCCGGACGACTTAAAAAAGCATTGACAATGATGAAGCCCGGCGATTATGTGTTTATCGAGTTTGGACACAACGATATGAAACAAACAGGACCCGGTAAAGGCGCCTGGTATTCTTTCATGACAAGTTTGAAAACTTTTGTGGACGAAGTCCGTGCAGTGGGTGCAAATCCTGTATTAGTAACCCCGACACAACGACGCCATTTTGAAAACGGACACAATCAGAATACACACGGCGAATTTCCGGATGCCATGCGATGGCTGGCAAAAAAAGAAAATGTACCTTTAATTGAACTGAACGAAATGACACGCGTACTTTTTGATGCGCTCGGTGAGAAAAATTCCAAAAAGGCTCTTGTGCATTATCCGGCAAATACATTTCCGGGACAAACTCATGAGCTGGCTGATAATACGCATTTTAACACTTATGGAGCGTATCAGGTGGCAAAATGTGTGATTACCGGTATGATGCTGGCGATGCCCGAACTTATAAAATTCCTGAAACCGGGATTTTGTTATAACCCTGCTCAACCTGATAATCCTGAAAATTTTATTTGGGAACTGTCACCAATGATGGATAAGGAAAAGCCGGAAGGGAATTAAATATGTTCTGCGTTTCGTGTTTTTGAAAAGTTTCAGAAGTTTGAAAAGTTTGAAAGTTTAAAAAATTGAAAAAATTGACATAATTATGCGCAAAAGTATTTTATTTATTTTGATGATTACTTTGTCGGTAATGGCTTTTGCTGTTAAAAAGAAAAAACCGGTAGAAGTGAAAGATTTGTTTCCCGATGGAACGGCAATCCCGGCTTGGTTTCGTTCTATAGAGCCTAATGATATCAGCAAACTCGGAAAACAATATAAATTAACCGAGTTTGGAGTTGTAAACGATAGTAATTTGATTCAAACGCAACAAATACAATCAGTCATTGACCGTGCGGCAGCCGAGGGCGGAGGAGTGATTGTAATCCCCAATGGAACTTTTCTCAGTGGTTCGCTTTTTTTCAAACCCCGAACGCATCTTTACCTCGAAGATGGTGCTGTACTTAAAGGCAGCGACGATATCAGTAATTTCCCTATTAAGGTAACGCGCATTGAAGGACAAACATTAAAGTATTTCACAGCTTTAGTAAATGCCGATAGCCTCGATGGGTTTACTGTTTCGGGGAAAGGAGCTATTGATGGCAATGGATTACGATATTGGCGCGCTTTCTGGCTTCGCAGGCAATGGAATCCACAATGTACCAACATGGACGAAATGCGCCCACGTTTGCTTTATGTTTCAAATAGTAAAAACATTCAAATCAGCGGTGTTCACTTAAGAAATTCACCATTTTGGACTACCCATTTTTATAAATGCGAAAAAGTGAAACTGTTTGATTTGCGCATTACATCGCCTGCAAGTCCCGTAAAAGCCCCAAGTACGGACGCTGTAGATATTGATGTTTGTACTGATATGCTGATAAAAAGTTGCTACATGTCGGTAAATGATGATGCCATTGCACTCAAAGGCGGAAAAGGACCTTTTGCCGATAAAGATCCGAACAATGGCGGCAACCGTAATATTATTATCGAAAATTGTGAATTTGGTTTTTGCCACAGTGCCGTAACCTGCGGTAGCGAATCGCTGCATAACTACAACATTGTTTTCCGTAATTCAACAGTGCGAAATGCGCAGCGTTTACTTTGGCTGAAAATGCGGCCTGATACGCCTCAGAAATATGAATTTATTGAAGTGAACAATATTACCGGAGATGCTCGCAGCTTGATTTACGTAAAACCATGGACGCAATTCTTCGACCTAAAAGGAGAAAAAGAAATTAAAACGTCTTCAGCGAATAACATTACAATGAAAAACCTGAAATTTGATTGTAATGTTATGTTCGATATTGATAAATCAGAACAATACAAACTAACTGATTTTACTTTCGAAAATCTTGATGTAACTGCAAAAAGCAAATTTAACATCGACAAAGAACAAATCTCAGGATTGGTTTTGAAAAATGTAAAAATAAACGGGAATATATTGCTAACAGACAAACAATAAATAATATAGTACAAAAATGTAAAAATCCGCGACAATTGAAAATTAGATTGAACGCGGATTTTTGTGTTTAACAGATTAACAAAAACTCCATTTGTTTGAAGTTGAAAAATATTTGCACAATGCGTTTTATTCAACTATTTTTGCATAAAGTTGAACGAATGAACTTATGGCAAAAATACTTGTAATTGATGATGAACGTAGTATACGCAATACACTGAAAGACATTTTGGAATTTGAAAAACATCAGGTTGTAGTGGCTGAAAATGGAAAAATCGGTCTCGATGCTGCCCTTAACGCAGCATTTGATGTTATTTTTTCGGATATTAAAATGCCTGAAATGGACGGAATTGAATTGCTTTCGGCGCTTAAAGAGCAAGAAGTTGATGCACCTGTAGTGATGATTTCTGGGCATGGAAATATTGAAACAGCTGTGGAATGTATCAAAAAGGGTGCTTTCGATTTTATAGAAAAACCGATTGATCTGAATAGACTCTTAATCACAGTTCGAAATGCACTCGAAAAAAATACACTTTCTACAGAAACTAAAATTCTGAAGCGAAAAATTGCCAAACGCCATCAAATGGTAGGCAATTCGCCAGCCATTGAAAAGGTGCGAATGATGATTGATCGCGTTGCACCCACAGATGCTCGTGTATTGATTACCGGTGCCAACGGTACCGGAAAAGAAGTAGTGGCACGACTTCTATTCGAGCAAAGCAATCGAGCTAATGCTCCATTTGTCGAAGTCAATTGCGCTGCAATTCCCTCTGAATTAATTGAAAGTGAACTCTTTGGACATGAAAAAGGTTCGTTTACCTCAGCCATCAAACAACGTATCGGGAAATTTGAACAAGCAGATACCGGTACGATTTTTCTGGACGAAATTGGTGATATGAGCCTTTCTGCCCAAACAAAAGTTTTACGCGTATTACAAGAAAACGAACTGACACGTGTTGGCAGTGATAAAAGTATAAAGGTAAATGTTAGAGTGCTTGCAGCCACAAATAAAAATCTCAAGAAAGAAATTGACGCCGGAAATTTTCGCGAAGATTTATATCACCGTTTGAATGTGATCCCTATTCATGTACCTACACTCGACGAACGAAAAGAGGATATTCCTTTGTTAATCGACCATTTTACCGAATTGATATGTAGCGAAATGGGCACTCAATTAAAACATTTTGCACCTGAAGCCGTTAAAATGCTGCAAGACCGAAATTGGCCGGGGAATATTCGGGAGTTGCGTAACGTAGTCGAACGTTTAATTATCCTCGGAAGTCAAACGATCTCAAAAGAAGATGTGGAAATGTTCGCATAGAATGTTTCGTGTTACGTATTTTGCGTTCCGGGTTTATTCGTTTACTTGTACACTTGTTTTGTCTCTTTACTTGTTTTCTATACCTCGTAACCCGTAACTATTATCTTACAAAAATTGATGAAAACATACATACTAAAAGAAACTTCTGAAATGGAAGCCATTATAAATGAATGTCCGATTTGTTTTGTAGGACTGAATGACAATGGTAAAAATCCGTATGTTTTCCCAATGAATTTTGCATATAACGATGGTGAAATTATTTTGCATTCCGCACCATCCGGAAGGCATCAAGAATTAATAGCGCAAAATAACCGAGTAACAGTAACTTTTTGCTCCGGCAATAAACTTGTTTATCAGCATCCTGAAGTTGCCTGCAGTTACCGTATGGATTCAAAAAGTGTAATTTGCACCGGAAGCGTGAATTTTATCGAAAATTTGCAGGAAAAAGAACGCTATCTGAATTTGATTATGCAAAAATATACCGGAAAAGATTTTAAATATTCGAATCCTGCGTTATCCAACGTTAAAGTGTGGAAAATTAAAATTGAAACCATGACCGCCCGTGCATTTGGACAAAAACATCGCAGGTAGTTATTTTTTTATTCCCTGATTTTGAATCTCACAGGTTTATTAAGTAAATCAATTACATATTTATCCATTTCGTAAATATCGTCCCTGAAAATTATTTCACCGCCGCTATCCATACTAAAAGTGAAATAGTTAATTAGCAATGGAATTTTTTGGGAAAGTAAAATTGAGCCGAGCTTCATCGATGCTGGATTTTTCTTAACCAGGTTTTCTGCCTGTTTCGTTACAACTTTTTGTTGAATTGAATGGCGAATTTTATCGTGATACAATAATCGCTCCGAAACAACAACGGAATCGTTTGTTTGCAAATCAGGCAGAGCATAAAAACAAAGTTCAAGTGGTTTTTCTAGTCGTACACAACCGTGACTTACAGCTCTGTTATGTCTTAAAAATGCCTTTTTTGCATTTGTATCGTGCAGATAAACGGCAAAAGGATTTGGAAAACTGAACTTTATACGGCCAAGAGCATTATGTCCTCCGGGTTCCTGAATCAATTGATATGAAACCTCGCGGTTTTGCATGGCACTCCAGTTGGCTGCTGAAGACGAAATTTCTGAACCATTAGCATAAACGCGTATTCTGTTACGTTTCAAATAATTTGTATCACTCGCTGCTATCACCGAAGTTTCTTTAAGAACTATATTACGTGGTATCGACCATGAAGGATTCAGAATTATTTTATCGATACTGCTTTGCAAAAATGGTGTTTTATGGAGCGGTGGCTTTCCTACACACACTTTCATTTTAGTCGCTAAAGTATCATTTCGATAAGCCTCAAGGGTCATATCAGCGACATTTATGATTATGTATTTTTTCCCTAAAGGCTTTGCAGTTTTCCAACGCAACCTTTCAAGATTGGCATCGATTTTGGCAATGTAATCGTTTACAGTATAATTCAACGCTCTTATAGTATTGTTCCCAATTTCTTTATCAATAAATTGTCCGGTTTTATATCTGAGTTTATTGATTGCATTAAGTAAAACCGAATCGAAAACCTGATAATTCTGATTGTATCTCGAAGCATCGGAAAGTTCGCCGGTTAGTTTTAAACGGTTTGCAATTACCGGAATCAATTTGCTTGTATCGCCCCAAGCTATAGTTTTACTTTTTTCAATGTAAGGAATCGGAACAAATTTTATACTATCCGCAAATGATACTAATTTTTTACGTTCGGATTGCAGCTTTTCATATTTTTCAGATTTTGGAGCCAATGAATGAAGCAACTTTGAAATCGAAGACTCTTTGGTTTGAAGCATCTGGTACACAAAAGCAGAATCAGCCGAAAGAGTTTTAAAATAGTAGTTTGGAATGAAGCCAAAAGGCTGTACAAGTCCGAAATTAAGTGCACTACAATAGCGAATATAAGCAACTGAAAGTTTGAAATCTAACAACGCAATATCTTGAACACGAGTATTTTCATTTGAAACTTCGTTGTATGATTTTATTAAATTATCGGTTTCGAATTGTTTTTCCGGAATTCCGTGTTCTGTTGAATTTTTCAAAAACATCAACAGTGTATCTGCTTGTTTCCTGTGATATAAATTATTGAACCAAAAAGGTTTAAATCCGGATTTTGTATAAAAAACACGTGCGAACCTCAACTCAGGCATAACACTGTCGGGTAAATTTCGGAAGATACTGCAAAGTGATTCAGAAAAGTGTTTATCATCTATTGAAAAATCTTCAACTGAGATGACTGCTTTTGAACCTAAACGCGTACATGATAAAAGCAATGTAAAAAAAAGTATTATGCACAAACTAAATTTAAATATGAAGTTTAGTACTGATTTCATTAATATTCTAATAAATTAAGCAATTGCAAATGTATAACTATTTTGTAAATAAATATTTCTTAATTATGTATTTCTGGCACAGCTATTGAAATACTGAGGTTCAATATGTTTTAACCTCAAATTTGCTTTTAGATATTAAATAACAGTAAAAATTACTGTCTGAATTGTCGGCTTCGTCAGAATTGTCGTGCCATATTGACAGACACACAACATAATTAAATAAAAATGTACCAACGATTTAATTTAAATTCTGATGAAATGATGGGTTCATCTGATGTTTTTCCAATAATTTCAATCGACGAACAATCCACCGAAATTGACCTGCCATCGGGAGAGATATTGTCTATTTTGCCTCTGCGAAATATGGTAATTTTTCCGGGTGTTCTGCTTCCTGTAACAGTATCACGTCCAAAATCGCTAAAACTAGTTCGTCATGCGCTCGAAAACGAACTTTTAATTGGCGTTTGCACGCAAAAGGATAAAAAACTGGAAGATCCACAAATTGAAGATTTGTTTCCGATGGGAACTGTTGCCCGAGTTTTACGTATTCTCGAAATGCCCGACAATTCTACAACTGTAATTCTCGAAGGGAAAAAACGTTTTCGTCTGGGTGAACTCACAAACATCAAACCTTACCTGAAAGCCCGGGTTTATCCGGTGGACGACATACTGCCAGACGAACAGAATTCGGGAGTATTTCAAGCCCTTGTTTCATCTATCAAAGATTTAGCCACCAATATCATAAACAACTCCGGTTTTATTCCGCCCGAAGCTTCTTTTGCTATCCGGAATATCGAAAATCCGGTATTTCTAATTAACTATATAAGTGTTAATTTCGGACTGATAGTTTCGGAAAAAATTCGTTTGCTCGAAACCGATGATGTTTTACAGCGCGGTTATCATTTACTCGAACTGCTTAACAAAGAATCGCAATTGCTCGAACTGAAAATGGCTATTCAGAATAAAGCCAAAGAAGGAATTGACCAGCAGCAACGGGAATATTTCCTTCAGCAACAAATGAAAACCATTCAGAACGAGCTTGGAGGAATTTCGCCCGAACAAGACATAGAGGATTTCCGCGAACGTGCTGCAACTAAAAAGTGGAGTGAACAGGTTGCAAAAATTTTCGAAAAAGAATTGCAGAAACTGGAACGAATGCACCAGCATTCGCCCGATTATTCCACACAGGTAAATTATCTCGAAACCATGCTCGACTTGCCATGGAACGAATATACCGAAGATAATTTTAACCTGAAAAATGCGCGTAAAGTACTCGATGCCGATCATTTTGGACTTGAAACAGTAAAAGACCGCATAATTGAACATCTGGCAGTGCTCAAACTAAAAGGCGATATGAAATCGCCTATCATTTGCCTTTACGGTCCTCCGGGAGTTGGAAAAACTTCGCTCGGCAAATCAATTGCTCGTGCACTGAACCGAAAATACATCAGGGTTTCATTGGGAGGTCTACACGACGAAGCCGAAATTCGCGGACATCGTCGTACGTACATTGGAGCAATGCCCGGTCGTATCATTCAAAACTTAAAAAAGGCTGAATCGTCCAATCCCGTATTTGTGCTCGACGAAATTGATAAAATTACAGCCGATTACAAAGGCGATCCTTCTTCCGCTTTACTCGAGGTACTTGACCCTGAGCAAAACTTTGCTTTCCACGACAACTACCTTGATGTGGATTTTGATTTGTCGAAAGTGCTTTTTATAGCCACTGCCAATAATTTAAATACTATTCCCCGCCCACTGCTCGATCGTATGGAGTTGATCGAAGTGAGTGGTTACACGCAGGAAGAAAAAGTGGAAATTGCACGCAGACATTTATTTACCAAAGAACTTGAAAATCATGGACTTAAAAAAGAACATATCAAGTTACAAAAAAATGTAATTCAAGCAATTATCGATGGCTATACTCGTGAATCGGGCGTACGAGAACTGAATAGACAAATTGCTGCACTGATGCGCAAAATTGCAAAACTTGTAGCTACCGAACAGAATTACGACAAGGAAATAAGCACCGATGATCTTAAAAAATACCTGGGAACTCAACGCTATACACGCGATAAATATCAGGGAAATGAATATGCCGGAGTAGTTACGGGTCTTGCATGGACACAAGTTGGTGGCGAAATTCTATTTGTTGAATCAAGTTTGAGCAAAAGCAAGTCGCCTAAACTTACGCTTACCGGAAATTTGGGCGATGTTATGAAAGAATCGGCAATGCTTGCCCTTGAATATATAAAATCGCATGCCGATAAACTCGAAATCGACCCTCAAATGTTCGAAGAGTGGAACGTACATGTACATGTGCCTGAAGGTGCGATCCCTAAAGATGGACCTTCTGCCGGAATAACAATGGTAACTGCGCTTGCATCAGCATTTACCAAAAGAAAAGTACGCAAAAACCTTGCAATGACCGGTGAAATCACACTGCGCGGAAAGGTTTTGCCTGTCGGGGGTATAAAGGAAAAAATTCTGGCTGCCAAACGTGCAGGAATTACGGACATAATTCTTTGCAAAGAAAACCAAAAAGATATCGATGAAATAAAAGCTGAGTATCTGAAAGGTTTAAACTTTCATTTTGTAACTGATATTATGGAAGTTATAAGTTTTGCATTGCTGAATGAAAAAGTGAATTAATTTCTGTATAATTTTTCTTGCAATAATCTTTGAAAAAAATTGCAATTACATGCACTTTTTAAAACAAGGTGATTTGTTAAAGGTTTTCATTATTAAAAATGAAGAGAAAAATCTTATTTCATTTAAGAAAAAACTACTGAACCTAAAGCACTACATTTTTTACACAAACGTTTAATTACCTGATAGATAAACGATTTTTTTGTCAGTTTGGCAAAAAATATTAACTTTGTGGCCGGTTAAGAATTTTCAGAACCGGCTTTTTTTATTGAAACAAATTTCCATAATCAGAATAAATTAAAAAACTATAATAATATGATGAATGCTCAGGACATCAAAAACGGAACCTGCATCCGCATGGATGGACGTCTGTATTTTGTAATTGATTTTTTACATGTAAAACCCGGAAAGGGGAACACTTTTATGCGCACCACTCTAAAAGACGTGGTTGACGGACGCGTTTTGGAACGCCGTTTCAATATTGGCGAAAAACTGGAAGACGTACGCGTTGAACGCCGCCCATATCAGTTTGTATATAAAGAAGGCGACGATTATATCTTCATGAATCAGGAAACTTACGATCAGCATCCTATTGCGCGTGATTTGATTAACGGAGTGGATTTCCTCTTAGAAGGAATGATAGTTGAAGTTGTATCGGATGCTTCAACCGATACTGTTCTTTATGCCGACATGCCTGTAAAAGTTCAAATGAAAGTTACATACACTGAACCGGGGCTGAGAGGTGACACTGCTACTAACACATTGAAACCAGCAACAGTTGAATCGGGAGCAACAGTACGTGTTCCGCTGTTTATTAACGAAGGCGATATGATTGAAATCGATACCCGCGATGGATCTTATCAAAGCAGGGTTAAAAGCTGATGCACAAAAGAATTTTTGATTAAAAAACCGGTTGACAAATAATTGTTTGCCGGTTTTTTTTATATATTTTTGCTTGTTTAATTAAAAAAACATTTGTATGAAAAATTACAGATTTATTAAAAGCTTGAGCTATGCAATCAATGGTTTATGGCAGGTTTTTACTACCGAAGCAAATATGAAAATTCATTTGGTTATTATGGCTTTGGTTATTTTTTTCGGAGTTTTATTATCGCTCTCTGTTACTGAATGGTTAATTTGTCTTTTATGCTTTGGTATGGTTATCGGTATGGAAATGATGAATACTGCACTTGAAAAATGGGTCGATTTTGTTTCACCCGAATATCATGATGCCGCAGGACGTGCCAAAGATATTGCTGCAGGGGCTGTTTTAATTGTAGCTTTTTTTGCTGCTCTTGCCGGACTGATTATATTTTTACCAAAAGGGTGGCATTTTTTAATGATTTTGATGAACTAAAAAATGTATCAATATTTAAATAGCACTTATAATCTAAGCTAAAAATTTTGATATTATGAATTTCGTTTCAGAATTTCTTAATTTATTTTATCCCAATTTATGTTTGATTTGCGGTAACAGCCTTATGCGCAATGAACATCAGATATGCTTATCCTGCCTTCATGAAATTCCACAAACCGGCTATCACCTTCAAAAAGACAATCCGCTTGAGAAACGCTTCTGGGGTAAAGTACCGATATTCAGAGGTACTGCTTTTTACTTTTTTCATAAAGGTTCGCCTTTTCAAAAACTGCTACATGAATTGAAATACAAAGGCAACAAAGAAATAGGTGTGATTATGGGAAAATATGCAGCTGCAGAACTACTGCATTCACCCGATTTCTGCTCGATAGATGTTATTGTACCGGTACCCTTACATCCCAAAAAATATGCAAAACGTGGTTACAACCAATCCGATTTAATATGCAAAGGAATATCCGAAGTGCTTCAAAAACCTGTGGACGCTGTAAATTTGCGAAGAATAAGAGAAAATACTAGTCAAACTAAAAAATCGGTTTACGACAGATATCTTAACACAGAAAATTTATTTGAGTTGAAGGATAAAACAGCATTTCAAAACAAACATGTGCTAATTGTTGACGACGTTCTTACAACAGGCTCAACTATAGAGTCCTGCATTAAAGCGGTTTTAGATACTCCAGAAATTAAAGTAAGTGTTTTTACCCTTGCAATTGCCTGATACAGATTTTCACATTAATTCAATTTTGATTCAAAAAGGTTTACAAATTGACCAAGAAGGGTTAAACATGCAAAAACATGCTTTACAACATGCTTTAATTTCCTTTTTTTAGCTCATTTTTTAGTTATTTTGTGTCCCGTTTCTTTAAAAATCAAACACATATCAAACACATATAAATAATTGACAAAATAATAATCTAAAAAAATCAATTCAAATTATGACAGTTCAAGAATTAAAATCAGCTTTCCTGGCTACTTATGGTAAAGAATCAGAAGCTGTTTATTTTGCTCCCGGTCGCGTAAATCTAATTGGTGAACATACCGATTACAATGGCGGTGCAGTTTTTCCCTGTGCGTTGAGCTTTGGGACATACCTACTCCTGGCAAAAAACGATAAAAATGTGATGAATTTTAAATCGTTGAACCAACCTGAAATAGTTACACTCAATTTCAACCAGCTAACAACACGTCTCGAAAAATCATGGGTTAATTATCCTCTGGGAGTTATTGCACAGTTTGTAAAACGCGGTGTAGCCATCACGCAAGGTTTCGATATTCTTATTTGGGGTAACGTGCCTAACGGAGCAGGACTTTCATCCTCAGCTGCGCTCGAAGTAGTTACAGCATTTGCGCTGAATGATCAGCTCGGCACAGGTTTTAATCGCACTGTACTTGCTCAAATCGGACAAAAAGCCGAACACGAATTTGCTTTGGTAAATTGCGGAATCATGGATCAGTTTGTTTCTGCAAACGGGGCTAAAGATCATGCGGTGCATCTCAACTGCGATACGCTCGAATTTGAACTGGTACCCGTAAAACTGGAAGGCGTAAAAATCGTCATTTCGAACACACACAGCCCACACAAATTAGACTCAGGAGCCT
>CAYNGF010000022.1:3024-42214 GCA_964396515.1 uncultured Paludibacter sp. | reverse complement strand
CCGATGCTGCCTGTATTATAAGCGGATCATTAGTTGCCTTCCCGACGAAATACTGCCCGGTTGCCGGATAGACATTAAGGCTACCAGCCGTAAGCTGAGCGACTATCATTAATTTTCCTATCTCCCAAGTGGTAGCCTGTGGCAATCTAACGCCCCCCGTCCCAGCCGTCACGACATTGATAACGGAATCAATAGCCGTTGCCGATGCCTGATCTGTCCCAGCAGCCGTTACCGCTGTCTGCCCCTCCGCGAGCTTAATGGTCTTCTTGCTGGCCGTGGTAAAGCTGAGATTCTGAGCCAAGACACCAAGACTAGTCAGCTTATAGTTGTTCATGTTTAGATCGGCATTGATGTTGAGCTTTACGGTCGTAACGCTCCCATCCGCTAGGGTAACAGTCAGCCCCTTTCCCCCGCCAGAATGATCATGGGCACTTATTTTATCGACGAAATCGGTAATAAACTGAGAACCCCAGTTTTTCGTTCCGTCAGCGGGAACCTTTAGCGTTAATCCGAGACTGCGTGTAATCCAAGCCATTATCCCCTCCTTATCTCTGGCACGAGAGTTCTCCCAGCCGGTAGATGATCATAAATCTCCACTATACTAGCCAGAATACTATCTAGCTTCTTATTAGCGTCTTCAGCATCCATAGACCCACGAGACTTCTCTATCTCCCAGCGCATATACTCAACGTAGTATTGCTCGAACATAAGCGGCCCCTGTGGGTGAGTGATGGTGTCAGCTCCACACGTAACGTAAGCGGGACTAGGCATCGACCAGCCGGTATCAGCCAACCAACCAGAAACTACGGTGATGCGTTTATAGGTTGCGTCATAAGAATCGACAGGTACGTTGCGAATGGTCATGTTGCCGTTCCTATCGCTGATACACACGTACTCCGCCGCTGCTAGCTTAGTATCGTCGGGGACCGGATTCCCTGCGTCGTAAAGGGTTATGCTCTGTATATTGTCCCCTACAGCTACGTAGGTGCTTACCACGCCGCGCCGTATATCGAGATTATACAGCGTCTTCTCGTAGCGAAGGCGTAGCTTGCCGGAGCTGGGGGCGTAGTCCGGATAAATTATATCGGCGTCCAGCATGTAATAAGAGGGAGTCCCGCTCTTTCCGGGAGGTCTCACGTAATTGAGGTCAAGCTCGTAATAATCCGTAGAGAGACCAGTAGGAGAATACTCGACCATGTATAGAAGATTGTTCGCAAAGGCATCAGAGGGCATGGAATAGGAGGTAGCTCCAGCGCATGTATATTCCTTATACCCAGCAAAACACTCTGCCTGCGTTGCCGTAATGGCCTTCTGAAGCTCATATTTAGCATTGGTAAGCTGAATGAGAAGAAAGTCATTTTGGATACCGTAGTTAGTTCCGAAGTCCGTAGCCGATGCTAGGACCCGAGCATCCTGAAGTAAGAAGTCTACCCGCTTTAGCACTATCGCCTCCTCGGAACGGCTCCAATCATATCCCTAATAACAGAGAGCTGCTGACCAGTCCCAGTAAACATAGAATCAACGCGCTTGCCAGCGGCGTCCATTAGAGCCGCCATCTTAGCTCGCTTATTAGCAGAGCCCGCCGCAATCTTGGCTGCTGCCACTGCCGCTCCGGCCTGTGCCCCCGCAATTCTTTCCCTAGCGGCCAATTCCTCTCTAGATATAGCGGCATTCAGGGCGTCTCTTTCACGGTAATAATCTAGCGTGTCCTGACCAGCCTCGTTCCTAATCATCTCACCGCCAATGGTCCCGAGCCCAGAACTAATACCGGGGATAGAAAATATGTCCCCAATCAGCCCCATCGATCCCTCTTCGTCGATGCCACTTCCGGACCATAGCCCCGATACAGTATCCCAAAGGCCACTTAAGCCATCGCCGCCAAATATGTCATTTAAAAAGTCGAACATTAGTATCTATACCTCCTAGTATAACGACTTCCCCCCTCCTCATCCTCATCCTCCGCCTTCTTATCGAAGAGCGGTGAGGCGGCAAACGGGGTTCCGGTAATTCCAGCACTGGACTGCATCTGTCCTAAAAGACTGCTAGCCATTTGCTTTCGGGCAGAAGATTGATTAGCTGCCTGCCACTTTTTTGATGCCTCGGCCATCATATTACGCTCGGCCTCAAGGAACGCCTCAACCCCTTCAGTAGGGGTGGCCCCCTCGGTGCTAGTCGGGCTAGCTGGAGCTGCTTTGCTAGTTCCAAATAGCTCATCTAGATCGTGCAAATATATATTTGCAGTATCTTCAGCTAACTTACCCTCCTTTTGGGCCTGTCTTATGGCATCACGAACCGCATCTGGTTCAGCCTTCATGTCTTTATACATCTTCTTGATGTTTTCTCTGTAGTCTCCCGAGCCGGTCGCTGCATTTGCAAAATATCCAGCAGTAGAACTATGAAGCTCCTCATTGCCTCCAGACATGAGAAAGCCAAGAGGGTTAGAATAGGCTATGGCCTTGTCTATGTTTGCCCTCTCCATATCGGGCTCAAACGGACGAGTCCTCCCGTCCTTGCCCATGTTGTAGGTCGTTCCATCTGCTAATGTGATGTTATAATCTTTATCAAGGAAGCCCTGTTCTTGTAGGGCGGCTCTTAACTTATCCCTGCCTAGCTGCTTGGGGTCCTTCCCGCTGCGCCAGAAGCCCTGAGAACCCCCTAGCCCACCAAGGAGCGCCCCCACTGCGGTTCCTATACCGGGTAGGATGGCGGTTCCTACGCCAGCGCCCCCCATCGCCCCCCTAAGAGCACCGGATGTTCCCTTAACCTTGTCCCTCCAGAGGTCGTATAGCGTATAGGCTCCAGCTATACCCGCTGCCGCGCCTAACGGACCACCAGAGAAGAACTCGGTCCCCCCTAGCGGCATAGAGCCGAGTTCAGTCCCCGGAAGAGCTTCGCCCATAAATTCGCTGCCTAGAGTCAGTCCTTCGCTACCGAAGTCGGGGGCAAACATCGTGGGAATATCTGTCATCGTCGCCGTTAGGTCGGGGACTTCGCCGATTCCCGCAATTACATCCCCCCCGGAAAGAAGCTCCCCTATGTCCGGAAGAAGATTGCCGGTAATGAGCCCTAGTGGGAGCTGGGGACTTCTTCTACGCTGCTGACTCGTTGCCATATCTTTGCACCATCAGGCAAATTAACTAGCCCTGTAACTATCATAAACCCAATAAAGATTCCGAGAAAGAAGCAGACTAAATATGCCCATTTCCCCAAATCTAGATCATCCCCCCCTACCTCTGCTGCCTCAAAAAGTGGGCACTCTAGACACTCAGTTCCTCTGATTTTTGGTTCCATCATGCTGCCGCCTTATAAAGATACTTACTCCCTCCGCCCTCACCCGCTGCGGCAAGGTGGATTTTCTTGCGAACAACAACGGGTGTATCATCTACGATTTCAAAGGCAAACATCGAGCCCATGGGCTCACCGGGATCTTCACCATAATCCCAAGCCCAATTTAATACGTCATCGCCCCCTACGCCCTGATATGCGACTGCAAGATTGTTGTTGTTAAACAACTCAGTTTCGTCAGTTCGCAAATTTGTGAGGGGTAAAAAGAAGGCCATATCCTACCACGGAACAAATTCGCCGCTAAAAAGCGAAAGCAGCTTAGACTTAGGGGCACAACCAGAAAGAGTTACTGAAACGCTAGTGCCGCCGACCCCGCTGTTATCAGAGCCGCTCTGCCCGGAATAATGCCCGTTTTCGATGGCGAGAATCGTCCCTGCGGGGCCAGTATAATTCGTGCAATAGATTTCATACGGCTGCGGCCCCGGTGCCGGATCGACGAGCTGAAAGACTCGATTAGTACCCCCGTCTGTCAGGATTTGTGTCATCGTCTGTAGGCCATACCGCACCCACAAAATATTAGACCCCTGATACAAATGCACGATGATCGCCTTGGGCGTCACCGTTGGGGTATATGTGCCGATGGTGTACCACTTGGGGAAGCCCGGACTGCCGCCAACGGTTACATTAAAATAGGCCGGAGTATCAAAAACTATCGCCATTACTGCCCCACTCCTGTAAGCGTCATCGTCTGCTGCCTCCTCTGCGGAAACGGTCAAAAGTATCTGCCGATACTGGCACCGGTGTCGGCGTTCCGGCGCAGCGGATGCGAATGAGTTTTACATACTCAGGGTAATGCCCATACTCAGCTGTAGCCTGCGTTGTTTCTGTCGTACTGCCGATTGTCCACGTGTGGGTGTGGTAAAAATAGCTAAAGCCAGCATCGGGGCCGGGGTTCGTGCAGGCCAAAGAAGCGTTGCCAGCGGTGTATCCATGATTGTGGCTAGACGCTACCGTATGCGCCGCGTGAGTTCTAAGCCCGCCAGTGTTCCCGATTTCATCGGCATTTAGCGTGGTACGCTCGAAGTCGTAGCCATCAGTTAAATCATCGCGCACCCATCCAGACGGTATTGACGCTGCGGCCCCAGACCAGTACGCATACATCCCCTCAAATGCGTATTGTGTTGAGCCAGAATTGTTCTCCACTAATAGAGACTGTTCCCACGCCGGAATATCAGTAGAGTTTTGCGGCGTGGTGGAGGTTCCGGAGTTTAGTGACACCGAATGAACATGTGTCCCTCTCGCGTGTTCCCCTGCCGCTAGCAGATACTTTACCGAACAAGCTGCTGACGCAGCCGCGCTATTCGTCGCGCCGTGACTATGCTTACCCGATGGCCTATGTCCGTGGGAATCGCTCCCCGTGTTGCTCCCACCATCCCCGGAAGCGGCAGCGCCTTTCAAAAACTTATCCCCCGCCGTTGTATATGTGCGCCAGCCGGTTGGAGCGGACACGGAAGAGAACGCCAGAAACCCAGTTGGAACTTGCGTCGTCCCGTCAGACTCTTTCCAAATTACCGTGTAAGCTGCGGGAGCATTATTAGCGGTGCCATATGTGATTGTGGCGTAAGCTCCGTTTGTACTGGCGTGGGTGTGGCCGGTACACGCGGGACGCGCCCCCTTTGAATACATCGCCATACTGTCATAGTAATCCTGTGCGCTAGCCGCACCAGCCGTGAATGTGTGCCGGTGCTGGTCGCCGACCAAAGTGTGCGTTGATGCGCCGCCCGTTCCCTCCGCATCGTCGCCCGTGGTCACAAATACAAACTTGCTATCCAGCGCCGTATAACGACTCCAGCCGGAATGGGATGTCGCGTCAGCACCGGGGAACGGAAGCACGATGCCACTTGCCATGCTACAAGTAACGGCATCTCGTCCGGCCTGTGCGTATGCCCGTGGTTTTTGCGCCATCACCCCGTATGCCACTAGCGCCACAAGCGCCAGCAGGTACGGGATGACTATTGCTCGGCCATATAGCTTACGCATACATCATCATCAGTTTGGTCAGACGCCCGGTTCGCGTACACATCAGAAGTTGCGTTTGTGCCAAGCGGATATTCCCACGCCTCCCCTGCCGCGAGCTTTCTAAAAAATAAAGTTGTCGAAGCGGTGTTTGCCCACCAAAGATAAATCGGGTCAACGCCGCAGTTCGTCACAATGACTGCACTCATTCCCGCCGTCGTGCCGTCCACAACTTTAATGGCAGTCGCGTCATTATCCACATCGACCACGGCAGAGCTTCCCTTCGTTAATCCGGAGGGGCGCACCACCTGCCGCCCTGAGAGGTCAGACCAGAACTGCACCCGGTCGCCTTCTGTGACTGCCGTTGGCTCAGCAGCGGTGCCTTTACTGCCCACTTTAAGTGCTGTACCAGCGTCGGCGGCATCGTGCATCGGAATTGGGGTGCCCCTGATAGATGACAGGTTGATAGAGAGGTTCCCGTTATCGTCTTGGTTTGCAGCGTAAAATTCGCCGTCGGCACCGGCGTCAGTATCCATATGGTCGGGGTCCCACACTTGATGCATCCTAGCGTTAGTATCAAGCCCTTTTGCCGCAGACGTAAGGTGTGAGCCATAACTTCCCGCCGCCTCAACCTGCGCCTCCACGGAGCCATTACTTATCTGGACCTTCTGTGCGCCGGAGGTTTGATTTGATGCCGTTGCTATGCCGCCAGCGGTGCCGATATTGCAAATAATTGAACCGTTGGTTTCATCGACCTCTAAAAAGGCAGTATGACTAGTCGAGTAGTCAACTCCACCCATCAAAAGCGGTCTGGCGCTCCCGTAGAGTGCGCCCTCTGCAAGCAAGCCCTGCACACGGGTATCACTCTGAAGCGCAGAAGTGGCAAGCGCGGAGGTATTGAGGTTTGTTCCGGCGTTGGCTGTGACGTTCAGGCTCCCGTCAGCATTGACGCCCATAAAATCGGTGCCGTCCCAAATGCGACAAGACTCCTGCGCGTAAACAGAAAAGGGGATGAGAAGGAGGGGGATTAAATTACGTAGCCGCATAGTAGTAGATTGTCCCAGTTCCAGTAGTTAAAATGCCGCGAAGTTGCTGTGCTGTCTCAAATCTTCTTACCCCACCCGGACTGATTGGGTAGCATTGATTCACTACCGCAGCCGCCCCAATCTCCACCCAGAGCATAGTGGTCAGGGGATTAAACACGTCAATATAATGCCTAGCAGCGGCGGCCACTATCTCAGCACTTGAGCCGGTCATGGCAGCACTGCCCTTAGTCAAAGTCTTTGCCGTCTTAAACGGCGCAAAAGTGGCACCGTCTGACACCATTACAACCGGCCCCTGCTCAGTGCCAGCTACGGCATCGCCGGTCTGGACAGCGGAGGCAAAGGTATCCCCCGCTTCAGCGGTTACGGAATCAGTGGCAGAGTCTAGATCGCGTATATCTAGATCGGTAGCTGTTACAATTACCGTTCCCGATACGACTACTTCTCCACTAGGACCCAGTAGGGGGTAGCCATACCGCCAGATGTCGAAGGTATCGCCGACATTAAGTCCGGTCGGGAGAATCGCATTCAGGATAATTGTGTCGGTCGTTATGCCGACAACGTAGTATTCTACCCCCAGATTTCCAGCCGAGGAGAATCTCAGCACATCCCCGACCACCGCTAAATGGGCAGACGCAACAATGGTCTGTCTCCCAGAACCGGCTTCCACAGCATCGGAAGCAATCAAGCGCGGGACTAAAAGGGCGACGCTTTGACGTTGCTTCCGAACCTGATCTAGCATGAGAGCCTCCCATTAGGATGTAGGCGCAGTAAAGGTTTCGTAGAAACAAGTTATCCTGACGGCTCCCGCCGTGAAAGCCCTACTCATGTAGGTAGCCGCACCGGGGAAGTACGGCACCGCCCGCCCGTTTAGGCCAGCGTACTGAGGGTAGGTGGTGGTGGCTAGGTAGGTGCTGGAGGTGGAGGAACGGCGGAGTTGCGATTTATAAACGTTTATGGAGTTCCCAGCCACACCATTATAGGTGATCGTATTATCAGCGGAGGCGATATAAATTTCAGCACCACCCGATGACGTTGATGCGGCTGATGTATACGTTACAGAACAGCGATAAACCCCACTTCCCATGTCTGTAACCGACGTAGTGGTCCCAGCAAGTGTAGTCCCAACCGCCCCGGTAGCAAGATTAAAATAAGCGCCCCCGCCCGTCCCGTCGGCAATAACTATGAGCATCCAAGTACGATTTGTACCGGGTTTGGCGTCAACGGAAAAGGTATAGGACGTACCCTTCACGTACTCTACCACCTGCCGCACATAATGAGCCTGAGCAGTATCGTTTGGCTCTGTAATGGAGGTAGCACCCGCCGTAGCGTTTGTAGCCGTCCATATGGCAGTCAGATCCTCGGAGGACTTTAGCCGATTTTCTAAAGAATCAGATCGGGATAAGAATGGCTTATTGGCAGCCGTACCCTGCGACATATCGTAACCGCCACCTGAATACACAGGCGTGGTCGTGGTGGCAACATAGGTGGAGGGGGTGGAGCCGTGGCGGAACTGCCCACCCCAAAAATAAGTCCCCCGCGAGCCAGTTCCAGTCGCGGAAATCGTATCATCAGCGTCGCACATCCCGAAGGCTACAACGTCCGCCCCACTCGTTGCTCTTTCCCCATAGCAAGATAGACGATACCATCCGTCGCCCACGTCAGTGATTGTCCCGATAGCCCCTTCTTTCTCCGCCCCTTTTGTCCCAGTTGATATATTAAAGAAGCACCTTCGCCATGTCGAGCCGCCCGAAAGTATCCCAACCCAAGCCCAGTTATAATCTTTCTTCTTGGCATAAATACTCGCAGTTGCGTATCCCGCCGCCATATTAGGGGATTGGTATAGGTAGAAGCTGTTTGTTGTGGCAGTATCCACTAAGGTATCAGCCGTGGATGTAGCGTCTGGGGCAGCTATAGAATCGGCGCTAACGGAGGTACGGATATGAGTCCACCCCCCAGAGGTTTCGTCGAGTTGCTCGCTATAAGTGAGCATATTCTCCACCCCATACGGACTCCTATCAGCCCAAGAGGAGATAGTGCCGTCAGCGGCAACGGTGAGGGAGGAGGGATGCCCATCAAGCCAAAGCATTAGGCCAGATAGCTTGCTGGGCTTCCACTTGCTAACCCCCGTAAGCATTACAGCTCCACGTAAATGACAGAGATACCAGTCGTTGAGCCAGCGCCAGTTGTCACGGTCAGACCCTCCCCGCTAGCGGTCTCAAACCAACCCGATCTAGATTCCGGTAGGACAATTCCGCCCCTAGTGTCGTTAGCAAAGAGGGGAGAGATGGCCGTCCCAGCTCCAGCGGGTTTAGTGTTGAAGGTAAGGTCCGTAGCGGTAGCACCTGCTAAGGCCGCAACACCGATTACGCGCAAAATCTTATTAGCAACGGCAGTAACTATGGAGGAGTCAGTTTGAGAAGCCGCCACATTAGCCTTTGCCATCTTGGGGGTTCCTAGCCGATAAATGGCGAAAGTATCCCCCACGGTGAAGCTAGCATTGAAGGTATCTAGCAGACTAATCGTATTGGCATCTGGCACTGCGCGGACTCGACTCCTGCGCCCTACGTTATTGCCAGAGAGAAAAACGACAACATCCCCTACCTTTGCGGCATGGGCCGTTGCTACTATGGTTTGTCTGTCGGAAAGTGCCTCGGTTGCATCCGTGGCGATAGGGAAGAGAAACTGTTCCATTTAGAATCTCCTAAAAAGGGGGAGGGGCAGCCCTCCCCTAAGTTGGCTACATCACAAACTATGCAGCGGGTGTGGGAATGGTAGTGGCTGTACCACCATAGCACGCCCATAAGGTCGTGGTAACTGCGTCACAGATCAACACGGACCCAGCAGCAATCGGAACCTGATAACCTAAAGTGGCATTACCCATAATGGCCTCAGTATCGAATGCCTTTGCCTTCACGGAAGCACCAGAGCGATTCACGATGACAACACGTCCGCCCACTATCGGAGTGGTCGGAAGATAGGCCAGATGATTCGCCGTAGCAGTTGGCGGGATAAGATTCACGCCATACTGATAGACGTTAGTGCCCGGAGTCGGCGTTGAAAGTACCGTCGGCGCATATACATAATTCAGGATGCCGGTTCCAACCTTACTGAATGTAAGATTTCCACCGTTTGTGGCATCATTCGCCAGAATACCCGCGCTAGAGATACTCCAACGCTGTACATCCTGAGTCTGGAAGCTGATGGGATTGGCTGTCCCCTTAGCCACAAGACTTACCTTTCCGCCACCAGTAATACTGGAGTCGCCCTGAAGGGTAACATTTCCAGCATTAGACGAAACAGGCCCCGACTGAGCTACCGCCAGAAGCGGCAGAGCCAGAACCACTAAGAGAATGGTGATTAACTTTTTCATATTAGTAATTTCCTTCCTTATTTACAGTAGGCCCAAAGATAAAAAGGTGAAAATCCGCATCATTTACGCCAGTGGCAAGATTTGTGGACTTTAACGTCCTCACTGCTATCGTTGTCACAGTGGGGTCTGCGTTCTGTCTTACTTCACAGTCAGCGGTCACACACTGGGCAAAGAATGAGGGAGCAACGCCCCAAATGGGCTTTTTGAACGTAATGGTAACTAGATTCGAGTCGCCGCCAGTTCCCTTCTTGATATAGCACTGATGCTGCCCCTTAAGGAGCCCAGTGCTAACATTGTCGCTTGTAGTTACAGCACTTCCATCGACCGAGAGAACTAGAACTTCCGAATCCAGAAATTGTCTGTTCGATACAGGCTTTCTCATTTAGCACTCCATAAAAGAGCAGAAGAGGGAGCCATCCCCCTCTTCCACTAGATGTTATTAAACGCCAACACCGTAAATAACGGCCTGATAGGTAGGATGAATTACACATTCAAGATATCCACCATATCTAGCTTCGTATTCGTCTTTGTCAGCCACTCTCTGGAACACCCTACCGTCCTCATCAAACCAGCCCTGATCAGGCATGTGCATGAGTTCGATAAAGTCAGTGTTCAGGAGATAGAGCCGAGTCGGCTTGCAATGTCTATCGGCCATAATACCGATAACACGTCCATCTGGAGTTACATACTCCAAGCCAGCAAATGAGAAGTTCGCGTTTCCACGAATCCCCTTGTCGCGAGGCTGGAGAGTGTATCTCTTGTGATTTTCGTGCTGGTCAGCCAACTGAGCCCAAATCTCCGGAGAGGTCAGAATCAAGTTCGGACCGTACCCCTTGCCGACGCGAGTAATCTGACGATTGCACACGTCATTAATCATGGGGATGGAAATAGGAGCAGAGGCTGCATTGTATTGCAGCGAAGACCACCTGCGACCGTAGGCAACGCCATACATACTCGCAGAGGTATTCATAATGATAGACTCGAATCCCTGTGGCATGGACTTGAAGGTCCTCTGCACATAGAGATACCGACTATCAGCATTCGTGCCGCTCGACAGATCGTAAGAGCCAGAGACACGGCTTAAGGTAATTCGCAGATTAGTCTCATCAACAGAGGTAATCTTGAACAGACCATCTTCTGTCCCAGTATCGCCAGAGTTTCCGATATTAATCAGCTCATTCTCTTCGAGCCATCTCGGCCACCATTCTGTAGTAAGCATCTGCAACACGGGAGCTGTAGCTCCGCCAGATACGTACCCAGTGGTATGAGTTCTACCGACGCGACCAGTACCGTCCTGATGCATCAGCATATTAAGGAAGTTGTCATAAGACAGTACGCACTGCTCGACGGGACGCTTGGTCATTCTGACGAATGCGCCCTTATCGGTCATGGCAGCCTTCATCGATTTACGACTTACGACTGCGCGTCCGTACACGTCACGGGCCGTGATGTCAATCAACGACCCAGATTCACTTCCGCCTTCTGGCAGATACCCGCCTACACCACCGCCAACACCACGCGCCATTCCCAGAGGAATAGAGACGTGTTCCTTAGTACCCTGAAGGTCATAGGATTTCTTGACTTGTGAGAGGAGGACGGTATCGCCGTTGTAATGATTGCGCGAAATCTCTGAGTACACCTCTTTAAAGAGGGACCCATTATTCGCAATACTATAGCCCATAGAAAGTCCTCCAAAAAAGATTCAATCATCCTCGATCTAGACTCCCTATGGGCTCTCGCCTCTAGGGCAATTCTAGATCCGAAAAAGACTGCGGCTTTTTCGGCTTCTCTGGACTTTCAAAGCTGGACTTAGGTTTTGCTTTTAGAACCTTCCGGCTTATGTCCTTCGCAAGCTCCTGCGCGTCTTTATTTTTGGGAGCTAGGCCGGAGGCTTTTTTCTCGATATACCTCGCCAGCTCCGCGACAGAGATACCAGAATTCGCCTTAGCGTGGCGAATCACTCTGTCCATAAAACCCTCGTTTTTCTCTAAACTCGGCCTTTTAACCCGTACTGCCTCAAAGGCCTTGTTTATTGCCCTAGCCGTCATTACGGCCTCTAGGACGTGCTCCGGGGTTATAGCCTTCGGATTTGCTTTGAAGGTGTTCTCTTCGAGCCACCCCATCGCATAATCCAGCTCCTCATCGGAGATGCCGTGTTTGGCCTGAAGTTGGAGGATTTGCCCTTCCGCCTGAGCATTTTGCTGGCTTAGATCGCTCTCCTTCTTCTTCGACTCAACGAGAGACCTGTAATACTCGTTCTCCTCCGAGAGATCGAATTGCCTCCTCTCCTGCTCGCTCATCTTGAGATAAGCAACAATAGAAGGGGCCAGTTCTCGTCTGAGTTGCCTCTTAATTTCTAGTGTACTCTTGCCCTTTAATTTCGCAAGCTCAAGGAAAGCATCCTCAAATTTGTCTTCCTTGAGAGCCTTCCACGCCGGGGCCAGAGTGTCGTTGATCTTCTGGAGCTTTGCCTGATACTCCTTCCTTTCCTCTTGGAACTTTTGCACAGCTCTTGCATTAGATGCTCTGGAGGAAAAACTTTCCTTCAGTTCCTTGAGAGAGACACGCTCTATCTTGCCATCGACCTTAACCTCATGGAGTTCTTTGTTCTTGTCTTTCTTAGACATTTCCTCGAACTCTTCCTCAGTGTCGGCGTTCTCCTCTTCCTTACTGCGTTTTTCTTTAACGGGCGCTTCCTCGTCCTCGTCTTCTGACTCTTCTTCAGCATCGTCCACATCGGATTCGTCATCGTCAGACTCCTCATCGCTATCTTCAGAATCCTCGGACTGAACATCCTCCTTATCGCCTTCTCCGTCAGAAGAGTCGCCCTCTTCTGCGGTTTCTGTTTCCGTAGCTTCTTCATCTGAGACAACTCCCGAATTTTCAGTAGTCAACTCCCCAAAGGTACTGGGGGTTTCTTTTTCTCCTGCCATATTTCCTTTACATTAATTGGTCGGAAGGCGGCATTGGCTCCGCTTGCTCCGACGGGTTTGGAATAGCAGGCTCAGGCTGCCCAGGGGGCATCGGAGCACCGGCAGCCGCCATTTCCGGGGGAATACCTCCGGCTGGGGCTGCGTTTGGCCCTGCTCCCATCGCTGCCATCGCCATCATCTTCGACGGCATATTTAATACCATCGGCATACTAGGTTTAGGAAGAGGGAAGAAGGCCGGGAAATTGGGACACTCTTGCTGGACAATCTGGCCGAAGAGGGGGTTATTCTGAATCTTCTTCCAGATTATGTACTCAGCCGTCATTATCTGAGCTAGGAGCCGTTGCTGCCTATCTGGTGGAGTGCCCAGCTTAAAGCTCTGCGGCTGGATTGCCTTGATATAAACTTTATACTTCGGGAGAATCTCGTCAGATTCAGCGGGCGGCAGGACCATCTCGAACTTGCCCTGAAGGATGGCGTCTACTTCCGCCTCCGCACACTGACGAGCTACTGTAGCAGATTCGACTAGCTTTTCCGGTCTAGCTATATCTAGCTGCTCTAGAACCTCATCATTCCCGAAGAGGTTCGGGAATCTCTCGGCGAGGTCTAGGACGAGCTGGGTCTTGGCGGCTGGTGACTTAGGTAGACCGCTCATCTTCTCCGCCGTCACCTCATAGGGGGTGCTCAGGTTTGCTATGTCGAACTGCATGAGGGTATAGGCGTCGTTGGCCCCTAAGATACGGGCTAACCGCCCATCTTCTGGGTCATAATAACTCCCGAAGAGGCTCATAAGCTGCTGGGCAGCCTCTATGTAGTAGCTCTCGTTTTTCTTAAGCGCAGGCCCCCTTAACTTCTGCTCCTGCTCATCTAGCATACGAAGGGCTACGTTGGCGGTAATTCCGTTAGGCGGCTGTCCGACGCTCTGCCCGAAGACCGCAGAGAGCATCTTAAGCTCATCATTCATAAGCTGGTAATACTGCCAGCTCTGAGTCGGGGTCGGGTTCTTGGACATGATTTCGGGCGGTTTCGGCCCCGAATATTCGTAGATGTCCCTATCGTCCCCCAGCTTGATAGGCTTAACCCTAGCTCCCCTAGGCACCACTATCTTCGGATAGGTCATGGTGAGCTGGTCCTGTAGAAACATGCTCGCCTGATTGTTTATCGCGAACTGAAGGGGAACTAGATTCTGGAAAAAGCTCATAGCCAGTACGGAACCGGGAACATCGATGTCGGTCCCACGGACCACCGGCAGACGATTATGCTTATAGGGATAGGGACCAGCCTCTAGAAGCGCGTCCCTAGTCGAAACGGAGTAATAACCACGGTCTAAGAAGGCTGTCGGCTTATGCCAGAAGTAACGTAACCATATCTTCTTCGTAAGACTGTTCTGCGTGGTGGGATACCATTCTGGCTGGGTGTTGTAAGGATTGGACATATCCTGTCCACGGGCTATCTTCTCCCAGCTAGCGGGCCATCTCGCCTTTACCTCATCAATGTCCATCGAGACTAGCCGGAAGAGATGTTCTACATCCTCCCACTCTCCTGAGTCTGGAAAAGGATGGAGCACCCGCTCGTCGAATTCAAGCTGGCAGTCTACGTCACCGACCCGGATTGCTCGGTCGATGAACAGCTCGTCGCCGCCATCGCCGACAATGGGTGCTCCAGTTTCGGGATCGATGAGGGGGATAGGAGCGTGTGGGTCAACCCCCATCATTTCCCGCATTTTGCGGAATTGTACATAGGAGGGGTGAAGATCGCCTACCTCTTCGTTCCACAGGATGAACAGGTAGGACGTTCCGCATATCTTCTTACGCAGGTGAAATTTCTGCCACTTCATCCCCATCTTGTACTTGTAGTCGTAGAAATCGAGGAGCCCCTGATTTTGTCTAGCGGCTACCTTGTCGGTCTCTTCATTGTTAGTGGGGATAATCTTTATGGAGGGGGCATAGGAAACCGTATCGGCTACATGCTGGTCAGTAAGAAGCTGGAGCTTATTGATAGTTATTTTGGCATTATTCTTGCTATATTGACGGTCTCGATTATAGGGAAGGGCCTCGAAGAGTTCCTGACTGATATAGTGGATGCCCTTGTATAGCTTAATATTACACCGCTGGGTGCGAGTAATGGGGTATTTCCATTGTAAATATGTGTCAACAGCGTCGTTATACCACTTTAGCTCCTCGTTGGTCCGCTCCTCTCCCAGCAGGGTCTTATCGTTTGCCAGCGCCCAGAACGGCCTTAGTCCGTTATTGGAAGGGGCGTATATTGGAGATATATCTTCGTAGAAGGAGAGGTCGGAAAAGGACTGGGCTCTCATATTCCCTGCTCATCTATATCAAAATCGCTCTCGCTTTCAGCAAACGGAGTCATGTTATCGAACGGAGCTGGTGCGGCCCCCACAACCTGAGCCGCCTCGCGCAAGTCCTGCACCGTCGATGGCTTCACGTACTCTATCCTATGAGTGCTGAACTGTTGAGCCTTCGTTATAACTACAGAATACAGCGAAAGGGCCAGTGCGGGAACTGCCAGAATTATTGCCACTATACTAAGAGCCATCTCCATCCCAGTTCCTCTCCCATCTGTTATCAAAAAAGTTATCAATATCGTCAATGGTATTTTCGGCTAGCATCTTAGCGATGTCCTCCTCCAGAGAAGGCTGCCGCTTGTAGAACTCCGGTACCATCGGCCCCTCCGGTCTATCCTCCATGCTGATAAAATATTCAACACTCCCCAGAGAATAGCGAGAGTCGTCAATCAAATGGTCGTTAATTTTAGGGATATTTCCACGGTCATCTCGTCGGTAATTTTCAAACTCCCACGCTGTCCAAGCACATCTATCTGAAAGTGTCCCCTTACCGTAGGCAAATATGGTTCTAAGAATTGATAGCCCATCGTTCTTATCGTTTTTCTCCTTCTCGGTCGGGCTAAGCTCGCATACCATTTCGTCGTCTCCGGAGAAACGGTTAGTAGCTTCAATGAAGAACCATTTAGCTGCTTGGTCATATACATTGCTCCACCTAGACGGATCTAGGCTCCCGCACAACTCTATTTGCTTCTTGCGGATACGGGGCCACAGCGTTTCCACCATCTGATTACACTGCTCTTTCTCGTAGATTTCATCCAGCCACAGCACGTCCTTAGTGAACTGGTTTATCGCCATGAAGGTGACAGCATAGACTGAGCCGGGGTCTATGGATGTCACGAAATCCCAGTCCACGGGAGACTTTTTAATCTTGTCCATAACCTCCGCGTGTGGCTTCATGTGAATATCCTTATTGAACGTGGGGATAATCCTGAGCCCGCTCGACAGGGTAAACTTAGCAAGGTACTCACGTTCCCAAATGTCGCTCTGTCCGGTCGCGCATAAGTCGTGTTCCTCCTGCTCCAGAAATCCCGGTGGCAGATTTTCAGCGTTTACGTGGGTAGGATAGTTGCGAAAGAAATAGCGGGGATGACGCTTATACATCTCTACCATACGCATGAAGAGTGTAGGCTTTCCGGGTTCATCCTCCATTTTCCACGGAGGTGAAGTAATGATAAGCACGATACAATCCTTAGAGGCGAAGTTTGGAGTCATTGCGTGCCAGAAGGAATCAGGATAGTCGGCTGCCTCGTCTAGAATGACCACATCTGGATTGAAGCCCTTTTTGCCCCTGAAGTTATCGGCCCCGTCGGCCTTGAGAAAGGTCCCAGTGACCCACGTAAGACGCATCTCGGTATTATTGCGCCCGATGACGTACTCACCGGGACCCCAGCCTTGGATACGTTCCGGAGCCCAGAGTATTTCCTTAACCGCCGTCTGTTCTGCGGCAAAGTAATAAATCTGACCGCTATTAATGAGGTTCCCGAAGCGCCAACACAGGTCTATAGCGAACTCGGTCTTGCCAGTTTTTCTGCCGCATATCACCATGCCACGGCGCTTGCCGTGAACAAAGAATTGCTCCCCAATGTCTCGCTGGGCTGCATTAGGACGCCAAATCTTTCCCGTTTCCGGGACTTTCCGGTTGTTCAACTGGTAGAATAACTGGGCTGCCTTCCTGTATCTGGGGTCCGTCAGGATCTTGTGTCCCGTTGGTATCTCTATTCTGTTTCCCATCTTTCACCTCTACCTCGATAGGCACACGTTTATTTACCAGCCTTTTCATAGCTGGGCCAAGATAGGGATCGTCTAGGAAAGCATTGAATATTTCTGTAGGCGTGAGACTCTTCTGCGCCCTATCCAGCTCCTCACCCTCCTCTAGGTGCAGCTCCTTAGAAATGAAGGCGAGGGTCTGCGCTATCTGCGTGGACTCCGATAAAGTTACGGGAGTTCCCTCGTCGGCCTCTTTGGCACGATTTTCAAACGCACCTTTGATAAGAGACAGTCCGCATTTATGTATATCCCTGAGCACCGGAAGGCTCTGGCGCGAGAGTTCTTTACCGATATGATCAAATACTCTATCTCTCTGGAGTCTCCAACCAGACGCGGGATTCCTGATGCAGGCGTTGAGTAACGCCAGAGGAATACCAGTCTCATCTGAAATTTCCTTGGCGTTACGACCCTGCATGTATAGCTTACGCGCTCTGAACATATCAGAGTTAGGTTTGACGCCTTGGATCTTTTCGATTGCCTCATTGAAGAATTTATAGGCGGCAGCGTCCCCTGCGGATTCTGTGATTTGTTGAGTTTGCGCTTCAAGTTTAGCGATCTCCTGCTCGATTAGTTCCGGCAGGCGATCCTGTCGTTCCCTTACTATTCTCTTCTTTAGGTCAGTAAGGGTTTCGCTGGCGCTTTCGATTAGAAGCTCGTCCTCCGCTAGCTTTGCTAGATCTAGGACGGCGCGGCTCACTTCTTGCCCTTCTTGGCCTTCAGGAATTTATGGAATAGTCCAACAAGGGTGATAACGATAGCCGTTACGCCCTGTCCGGAAGTAAAGAGCTGCTGGAGAGCCTCGACAACGCCGGGGCTCTTAAGAAACTCCTCGATTAATGTGACAACAACGAGGACCGTTCCCAGTTTTGTCTTGTCGCCATCGAACGGCAGTAAGTTAAGCAACTTTTTTAGAAGTGCCATCTTTCTTTCCTTTCTTTTCAGTTCGAGATAGCCCAAACTCTTCGGCAACCCTGTCGAGAACCTCCTGCACGAGAGCCTCCTTTGCGGCGACCGACTGTTTTTCTATCTCCTTCAGTTGTTCCTGAAGAGTCTTCTCCATCTTGCCTCCTTAACGCGGCTGAACCGCTACCGGCTTAGCCTGCTCAATTTCCTTAACTGCCTCCCTGATCTGTTGCGCCGTTTCCTTGGGCAAATCACGGACTAGCCCAACGGTATAAACAGATGCGGTAGCAAAAAACACGAGCGTTCCTAGAATAAATTTCTCAACTAATCCCACTCGTCCCTCCACAAGATCTAAGCGCGTAGAAATAGCCTCATGGTGGGTACATAGACGACAAAATTCCTGATCTACAACCTTCGACATACATCCTATGATAGGTCGAGTTTCCTCGTCTCCCTAGATATTCGTCTATGTCCCTTCTGGGGTTTCTTCAGGGGACTCTTGTTCCCGTACTTCTTCGTCGCCGGATTCTTCAGGCCCATGTGTCGACGCATCGCGTCCTCCATCGCCTTCCGTCTTTCGTATCCGGTATAGATCACAGCTACCCCCTACGATTTCTAGGATACCAGAAAAGTCATCATAGAACACCAGAGTTTTCTTCAGACTTTGGAACGCAAGTTTAGACTGAGAGAGAACCACTCCCTCCTCAGTATGTAAAAAGCTCTTCCCTATTAAGATGCAACCAAAGGTCTCATCGGGTCGATTCCCTACGTGAGCAAGGATTCCATCCCGTCCTTTTACATAGGGAATGGAGATACACTCCCCAAATTTCTTATGAGTCATCCAGTACCAAACGTATTTGCCATTAGGAATACATGAGTAGAGTTTCTCGTTATTCCTCCATGGGAGTTCTAGCGTTACACCCTGCCGGAAGGTGAAGCCAACTGGGTCTACCAGATCTAGCTCTCCCAGAGTGCGGTCGGACTCAAACTTAGTCCTGCGTAGTTTTAGCCGCAGCATTCTGATTAGCCCTTTCCGCCATCTTGATTTCCCTAGCGGCTGCCTGCTCTGCCCTCCTCTTAACCTCGGCCTTTCTCTCCAGCTCTACCCGCAGGTCTATCGCGTCGCGGACCCATTTCGAGAACTCCCTAGCACCGGGCGTAGTGTGGGCCTGTATGTACTTGATGCGGTCATAATCAATCATAACCGAACAAGGCCTTAATGTACTTGCCATAAGCACCTCCTCATGGTAAGTATTATATATGCTTAACTACCTATTAACAATAGGTGGTAACTATCTAGGAAAGAAAGAAGATGGCTAAGAAAAAGGGAAAGAAGGGTGGCCGCAAGGGGTGTTAGGTCCTTATTGCGGGAAGCTATGGAGATAGCGGCGTCTAGAATGCCGCATCTCCTAGCCACCCTTATGCTCAACCTGCTCATAGTCTTGACTCTACTGGGGGTACTGGGGGCCATACGACTTGTCCAGTCGATACTTGACGGCGGCTACTAATATCAGGAGATTCCGCGAGGATTTAGGCCTATCGACCGGGGCACTGGCCGAAATCTGCCGGATGCGCCCCGAATTTATCTCCGCCATAGAGCATGGTCGTATTCAGCCTAAGACCCTGACCTACGAGAGGCTGGCTCAGGCGTTGAATGTGAGTCTAGAGGACCTCTTTTTAGAGGAGGCCCCCGCAGAGGAACTCCCAGATATGGCCGTATGGGGAATACGAGCCGTTATGTTCATGATAACGGCAATATGCCTTGTCGTCCTTTATGCTGGAGCCGCAATCATAGCAATCTGGCTCAACTATTGAACACAGAGTTTCTCGAACGCGCCCACGGGGAACTCTAGGCTCTGGATAAAGTTCTCCACTGGGCTATCTGAATTTATAATATGGACGAACTCCTCTGGGGCACTCTTTATCATCGCCATAGCAACGGATATTCCTATCAACATGCCGTCCTCGAAGCCTCTCCTTGCAGCCTCGTGAGTGAACTCATCGCTGGGAAGTCCGGCCACCTCCCAGTAACGGCGCGATGCCTTAGCTAAGGCAAACCTAGTCGCCTCTTCCTGCTCTCCTACAGTCACAACTCCCTCAAGTAACGTCTTCATAGGGGCTTAAACTCCTCCATCGGTATAGATAATACTGTATCTGAGGGGCGGATTCGCCCCTCAGTATCTCTCGCCTGTATGTTATGACGCTCCCACTCGTCTTTTATTCGAGTTATTTTGCAGTAGTAGTCACCATCCTTAAATCTCACTACAAAAATGAAGGGAACTTCCCTGCAATCGTCATATCTGCCAAAAATAGACGAGAAAAAGACGCCCTTCCGCACCTTACTCTCACTTAAGTAGATGGAGGGAAAGGCGTCGTGGTAACAGTCGCGACATTTTACCTCGATCCACGCAACGGCGCACGCCTCCTTACGTGGATTTTTTCTCACCGCCACATAATCAACGCGCCATTCATAGGGGAGGTCATATAGGAGGCATTTGAATCTAGACTCAATTTTAGCCTTTACCTCGGCCTGTTTAGTTCTATCCTCCTCGGTCTCATAGATCATTTTCCGAAGTCAAAAGATGTCTGCTGTTTTTCCTCCAGTAGCGCGATATATCTCCTGAGCGATCTATCTAGATTGGCAATTTCTGCCTTCTTTTCACGCACCCATGAGGTATCCCCGCTCCCGGTAAAGAGTTCTCGCAGGCTGGTGTCGAGATCTCGTTTACACTGGGCGATAATCGACTTAAGGTTTATTATCTCCTTAGCGAGTTTCGCCTCCCGGTTGATTCTACTCATCTGTAGTATCCCCAGCGGAATACGGGATGGATGGGGCCGTAGATTTTACTGCCACCATGTATCCAGACCCATTCCTGCCCCGATAGTTGCTTAGCCTTATCGGCTATTTCGTAGCCCCATAGACCACTGCCACCTCCGCCGCTATAGTGACGATGAAGGCCTCCAGTAAAGGTGCCGTAGTATTTCAGTTTACCCACGACCTGTCCGGCGGAGGTTTTTATATCGAGGTATGGGTTCGTAAGGTCAGAGATGAGGAGCGGTTTATCCTCTCTCGTATCGTTAGTATCCTGACTCATCGGCTTATAGAGATTGGGCTCCTTAATGGGTTTAGATGCGAAAGTAGGCGGTTGATATGGCTTGCCGGGATCAACTGCCATCTTCGCATACTCCAGCACATATTTCCGACTGGGCGCAGCCGTTCTTTCCGCTGGATTAGCGGGCTGATGTCCGTCGTTAAGGTTGAAAAGCGCCCCCCACATAAAGCGAATTTCAGCATCGGCATGTTTCTTGTGCCATGCGGCAAAGGAGAAGTCTCGCTCGGTAGAGCCGTCTACTGAGGCGATATAGCGCCCTTTTACCTTACAGTCCTTGCCATGTTTCTCATTTACCCAGCCCTCCACTGTCTGCCCTTGCCAGACGCAGTTTACTGGAGTGCAGGAGGGGGCTAATTTCTTTAGTAGAATCATGCGCCTTAAAACCTCTCCCTTATTGCGGCAGTTATGCTCGCAGCTATGGGAGAGGTAGAATTTTACGTTCGGAAACTTCTGAGCAAACTTCTCCCAGAAAGGAGCACGTTCCTCAATCTTTTTTATCGGGCAGATTACGTGGGTCGTAGACCACCAAAGGTGTATCCGGACCACTGGAAACTTTCCAGTCTTTAAGTGGACACTTAAGGCCTTCGAGGGATCGCCGAATGTCGGCTTGTCGAATAAGCCTAGAGCCATTCCTTCCGGAACAGTCTTTTTTGTCATCCTTGTGGGCCAGTGTGAGCTGCCCATCCCCAGCAAATCTAATCCTATCATCTTCATCTAAGTCTCCTTCCCACCAAAGCCAGCCCAGAGCCCGCACAACTTCGTAACACAGGTAAGCCTGCATCACCTTATGTGGCACTCCATCGGCTAGATATAGACATTGTTCTAAAAAGTGATCATCGACTTCTTTACGGGTCATATTTTGTTGATGCCAGCTTCCTTCTGTGTAGGCGGCATCATGCCATTGGCAAGCGGGGTCCATCCAGCCATGAAATATAAACGGGAATATCCCGCAGCCAGTTCCGATGGTGTCAGTCATTCTTCTCCTCCTCAAACGCCCGCTCTAGGTCAGCGAGTTCAACAATATAATTTGGGCGCACATCGTTATCACCGACAATCCCAGCTACCCTCCTACGATCCCTCGCCCACTCCATCAGCCAGCGTGCGCCTGCGATGAATGCGGCTTCCCTATCCCTATAACATCCACTGCAATTACAACCTGTACAATGCTTACAGGTATCCGCATAGCCCCACGCCTCATTTTCGAGTGGTGTCATAAATGAATCTCCAATTGATTGCTAACAGCAGCAAAAAGTTCTTGCCGAATCAGATTCAGGCACTTTAATACTGCCTCCTTAACCTCATATCGTTGACAATCTTCCTCACTGCCCATCCATCTCTCCATTCGATTCTGATTAAACGCGAAGTTCCACGGCATAGGGTTAAAGCGTATCCTCAGAATCGTCGGAAGGGTTTCCGTTCCCTTTTGTATTTTAATTTCCGCAATGTCGCCCATTATTTGCAAGCCTCCTCAATCACATCGGCCAAATGCTCCCACGGGTAACTACCTGCATTTCGACTGTCTCGCTCGTTCGCCTCCCTTATCATCCCCGCCAGCGCCTTGAGGAGAAGGCGGTCGTGCTGCTTATACCAATTGCGTTTATGTTCCTCCGAGAAAAACTCTGGCCCACTATGCTCATCCAGTTCCGCGAGGGGGTGAGGCTTACGATCTGATTCCTTACTCGGCTGCAACATCTGTTTAAATTTGGCCGTAGATGTATACACTTTGGGGTGTATCTGGTCTGGTTCAATGCCCGACAGATCGACCGGCCCAAACTCATCCTCCTTCGAGGCCTCCGGCTCAATCTGGTCGATGATTAGCATTATCCGCGCTAGGTAATGCGGATCTAGAAAACAAAACTCGCGCTCTAGTTTATTTTGCGCTTCTGTCTTATTCATTTCTTGCCCCCCCCCTTAATAGCCGTTGCCGTTGCCGTTGCCGTTGCCGTAGCCGTTGCCGTCGCCGTAGCCGTCGCCGTCGCCGTAGCCGTCGCCGTAGCCGTTGCCGTTGCCGTTGCCGTAGCCGTAGCCGTAGCCGTAGCCGTAGCCGTCGCCGTTGCCGTAAGAACTCTGATTAAACTCGTTATTTATAGTTCTTTTTCCCATACATCCTCATTACACGACACAGCCGCTACAACCGTCAGCCAATCAAATTGAACAAGCCCATTACACCTATCGAGTATGGTTTTATTTTTTACCGGGCCAGAGCCAGCAATCTCACCAAGCCCCTTTGACGTACCCCACACCCGGATTACAGATGCGTCGTAAAGAAAACAATCAGAACCCCTCCTTTCAAGTCGCCCCACCATCACCCAACCACGCTGCAAAATGCAGATGGTTATAGGCTTATCGCTTTTCGTCACAGCTTCATATTCACAATCGTCAATAATTACTCGTTTCATTTTCCATTCCTCCATTAATTAATAATTAGACCTACCCCCAATTTCTCCGCGCAATTTCGGATGTCCCGCTACGAGCCGCACAGCTTTCCAGAGCGCCAGCATATCGGCCTCTAACTTCTCCACCCGCTTTTTGAGTGCGCGAATATTTCTGAGTGTGGCGTCCTGCGGGTTTCGTTTTTTAGTTTTGGTTCTTTTTTTCATCTTACACAGTCCGTAATTTGAGAGAGGGTTCTAGGGTGGACGAGGAGGAACAAGGGCAGGTGGCTCATAGCGTCCGGGTGCATGAGGTTTGGGGTCTCGCTCAAGTGTTTTGCCCCCAGCAGATGGAACCACTCGTGGTTAGAGGCCAGAAGGGAGTGGGGTATTCTATCTAGGCCGAGGCTATTATGGGTTTCGTGCACAGAGAGACTGGAGGGCCAGCGTCTTAGAGCACAGGTGCCAGACGCGAAGCCATAGAGATACCAGCCCTCCTCTCCCATGAGAGGGGGGACCCAGAAGTGGGTTATCCACCGAGACGGTCTTATCCAGCCCCGTCTGATTCCCCTTAGTCTCAGGGCTAGGTACTTCTGGTTCCTGTCGTCCAGAGAGTCCAGTGACGGGAAGGGGTCTCGTATTGTCCGGAACCTCTTCACCCTCAGTCTTATCCCCTGTGGTTCCAGTGTCGCATTCGCAAATCTCACGTGGTCCATCAGTTGGGGTTTGGTCAATCCCACTGGATGTTGAATCAGAATGAGGTGAAGGATTATCTCTATCATGCAGATGCCTCTCCAAGACAGCCTTATAAGCTGCAAGTCTTATCCGATGAGTCTCACTTAGACCCCCCAGAGCTTGCTGCCTCTCAAGTTCGACGATGGCCCCTCTCAAATATTCAAGGGGTCTCGTTCTTTTTATCTTCCCCTTTTTTACCGACATTATTTCCCCTTAGTATCATATTTAGGAACATTACCCTTACCGTCTTTCCCATATTTCATATCGAAGAAGCTAGGAGGATTAGCGGAGGTTGGAGTAGGCATCAGAGCTGGGAAGCCCTCTGCCTTCATGCATCCACATAGCACTGGACATAGCGGAGCACTCTCTATCTTGGAGATGAAGGCCTCGGCAAAGTTGTCAGGAGACCAGTCTGAGAAGTATTCACGGTTAAACTTGATGCCCTCCGGAGATATCCACATCCACTGCGTCTCAGGCCTCTCAATCCCAACAACCTTTGCATACGGCATCCCCCTCTTTTCCCACTTCCCTAAAACCAAAACTAAAATCACCCCCAGTAAGATAAAAATAATGCCAAGAGCAGTCAGTAGCGATTGATTGTGTTTCATAGAGTAGAATCTCCTTCTATTTATTCTCTATAGTTGATTTTCTAGAATCTGGCGGTGTAGTCCCCAGTTGTTGGAGGCGAAGTGCCTTCATCCTATCCCGGAGTACCCCTCGCTTCTGTTCGGTCAAAATTTGGCGGCCAGCCACAGGCCGTCTGATGTAGAATGAGCCTTTGGAGAGGAACCTAACCGGCACTTTTACATCCCACCAAACTACCCTCCCCTTGGCATCCTTATTTTCCTTGTATGATATTAGGTGCTTACGCGTAACTACGCGAATGAGCTTATCGATGTGGTGGCGGATGGAGGTTCCGAAGCGGAAGTACCCCTCTTTCATGTCCTCCTCGTTGATGAGGATGATGGTCTCGTTATTCATCTCAGCCAATCCTTGTGAAAAGGGGTAGGAGAATGAAGACCACAACGCCCACATACCTTCTCGGTACATACCCTCATCCGACTGTCCCCCGTGAAAATATAAAGACTACCCCTGTCCACTACGACGCGCTCCCCCGTCGGATATTCATCCCATCTGTAACTTTTCCACCGATGACCTAAAAATAAACACACAATACCCTTAAGCCTCATAAGACTTACTCATATACCTAAAAATGAAAAATGGCAATAGGGGATCTAGTGATAGAACTAGGGGGGTCGAAATCTTTTTTTGCCTTAATTGAATCTTCAAGTAAAGAATAGATGCCTGCTTTTACTTCACCAGTTTTCCGGTTCTCGGGAACTAACATCTTTTCTGTTTGCTTCTATAAAACGTGAGTATATATCTTATCTGAATCTTCCTTATATCAGATCTGAAGATCTTTAATTGAATATTTATCTATATATATTTATCTATATTAAGTAGCTTAATCTATATCTCTATTATTAGCTTTATAGATAGCTTTTATAATAGCTTTATAGAAGATATCAGATCTGATATGTGCTAAGTTATTGGATATACGTATAAATAAAAATCTAGATCAGATTGAATAACTCGGAAGCTAGGGCGTCATACATTGCAGAAGGTAGAAGAAAGATGTGATAGCCAGATCGGGAAAGGCTAGAAACCGATAGCTTCTAGGTAAAGAAACGAGTCATTAACGCAAGGCTCTGAGTACCTACGGGCGTAATCCCCTAGCGAGCGGAGTCCATAAGGACCTAGATGAAACGACATCCTAAGCCGGTCCGGGCAATAGCTTGCTGGTTGGATACACGTATCAGTTAGCGACATAGGCTAACGAGTGTATAATGTAACTATCCTAATAACTCCAATATGTTAAGTAAGTATCAGGAGAGATTGATCGCAGTCTCTCCGCTAGTTACTTAATAATTACAAGGAGTTATTATGTTAAGGAAGCAAGAAAGAGTCGGTAAATCGTTCAAGCATGATCTGAATAAGATGCTAGCTTATGGATTACGGGGCGGCGCCGAATGCGTTTCCTGTGTCAATGAGAGACTAGCACGCTGTAATGATCGTGAGATTAAACTCTACTTCAGAGTTTTACATTCTGTCAGTAGAAAGGCGAGAAACTAGGGTTTGTCGGTACTTGCTAATTGTTTCAATGGATAGCCTATACGCTAGGCTATCACTGAAGCAATTATGCTTTATTATTAGGGAGTTATGTTATGGCAAGTTATGAAGCTATAAGAGCACTGGAAAGAGCGGAAAACGGTATATCGGCCAAAAACGAGCGCACTGTAATGGAAGCATTGCAGGCGCGTGGTTTAACTGGCTGTCCGCGAGTCAATGTCTTTACTCGCCTAGCATGGAATGCAAGGCAGCGAGTAGTCAAAGAGTCTGAATATTATAATCCACTCTGCAAGGTTCTTGCCGTTGTGCCGGATAAGAATAATCCGAAAAACAAACGACTAATCAAAGTCAGAGTGTATCACATATCACAGACTGATCCCCTAGCAGAATAGCTAGTCAGATAGCAGATCCTAATCTGCTATCCCCTAGCTACTCTCTTGTAGTGAATACTTAATTAATTCAGGAGATTATATTATGAGTACATTATACGACATTATTGGCAAGAATCCTGCCGAATTCGCTGGTAATACTGAAGGCCTTAGAAAGCATCTAGATGATACTTATTCGGCCCGCGAATTACAGCATATCGTGCGGCAAGTTAATCCTAAGCGATTAACAGGTACAGAGATCATGAGTCTCAGAAAAGAACAGGCAATTCATTACCTGCTCTACCAAACATTGCCTTGCGGCGATGCTAAATCAGCAGATCAACCAAAAGGCGGAATACTTGAAACACTGCTTCAAGATCTAATCGAAGGCAAGGTCAATGAAGCTATCAAAGACCTAGCCATAGATGAGGAAAAGATTAAAGTTATGGTTCAAGACATCCTTGCTACAAAGCGGCAAGTTGAGATTGTCATTAAGTCTGATACTGGCTCCATTACCTTGCCAGAACGTCAACACTACATGTTTCCGTTCGTTGTAAAGGCAATGAGCACAGGATTAAATATAATCCTGAAAGGTCCAAAGGCCACAAGTAAAACTACAATGGCAATCAAGGCCTGTGAGGCCCTGAATCTCAAATACCGCCGATATGTGGCACATCCTGCAACAAGTCAATGGGAAGCATTCGGAAGAGTATCCGATGAAAACGGTACCTTCATTCCGGGCTTTGCCTATGATCCTTTCAAGCTGGGATGGTGTCTCATTATCGACGAATTCGACAATACCGATCCTTCAATGGGCGTGCTCTATAATGCTCTCTCCGATGGAAAGGCTATTACCTTTCCTAACGGCGAGACAGTGGAACCTAACCCTAATTTCAGACTGATTATGTGCGGTAACACTGCTGGTCAAGGTGCCACCGATGAATACTGTGGGCGCTTCCAGATGGATGCTGCCACATTAGACAGATTCATCATAGTGCATGTACCCGAAGATCCGGATCTGCAAGGCAGGATATTAGGCATTGAAGATCCTCATAAACTCGAATGTATTCTTGAAGGCGAACACCCTAGAGCCGATCAGGTGCTAGATCGTGTCAAACTGGCAAATGCGTGGTTCAAGACAAATCGAATTCAAGCTCATGTGAGTTTACGAGGTATTTATCAGTGTAAAAAGCTCCTAGAGGCAGGATTAGGATGGCAATGGTGCCATAACACAGTGATGACAAAAGGTCTGACTGAAGATCAGATAACTAGATTCGATAAAGAAGCGTACTGATTACAGGGGAGTCAAAGACTCCCCGATAATCAGCATGTGCTGAGATTTACGGAGGGATTATGTACATACATCAATATACACTCTCGGACGTTCGATTAGAGCTTGAAAAGAACTTGCCTAGCGGCGTGACCTGCTCATCTATCGCTGATCCATCAGAGTTTCAGCCCATGAGCTGGTATGAAGCTAAAGAATATGCTCTCGGATCTGGTCTGCCAAAAGTTGCAGATAGATTAACAGATGCCGCTAGAACTTATCTGGTTAAGGGCAATGCTGGCGTAAAAAGATCAGTAGAAAGATTCTATGATCTAGTCGGTGTTACTCATAGAGGCCGGAAAGAAGCTGGCTATCCTGATTGCAAAGTCAATTTCAGAGTAGCTAAAAAGGCTGGCAAGGTAATCTGGATGAACGTGAATTTAAGCAATCATTCCGGCGTAAGCGCGGAACATATGCAAACATTCGGCGAGATTCTCTTTACCTTTATCAGGGCCCTTGAGCGTAATAACTACAGTGTCGGGCTCCGCTGCTTTAATTACATAAGCGGCCATAACGATCATGTGGCATTAAACGTAATTACCCTGAAAGCTCCCGGTGAATATCTGGACCCTGCTGTCACGGCATTTTATGTGACGAGATCAGAAGCACTGAGACGCATCATGTTCGGACTCGAAGAAAGATGGCCCGATGAGAGAGAAAAGGCCGAAATTGGCATCCATAACGGCTATGGGCACCCAAGAGGCACCGATGAGGCACTAGAAAAACACCTCTCCGGAGTCATTATGCCCCCAGCGCAAGAGCTTGGAAATGCTGATGAAATGAGATCCAGAATAAGAAATCTGCTCAAGGCTCAAGGAATCGAGGTTCTGGAGTGAATAACAAGGGAGTCTGAAACGTCAGACTCTCTGATTATTCACTGCAATTAGGCAGGAATAAACGGAGAAAGAGTTATGCATGGCAAACTTTACGACAGACAATTCAAAAAGACGGTGTTTCAGGCAATCAGAGATCGCGATCTTTCAGCAAGAGAGACATCTCAGGAATTCTCAATTCCCAGTAGTACGGCCCAATATTGGGTGAGAAAGGCGAGAAAGCTGAGAAGATCCCCGGTTGCTGCGCCTGCCTCAAGTAGTCAGCGACTTCAGAAGCTAGAAACTTTTATTTCTATGCTTCGAGTTTTGATGGAGGGCATCAAATGAAGCTGGAGAGAATCGGCGGTACAGCCGCTCAAGAGTTGACTTTACCAAATGGCACTGTAGTGCTCATGTCTTATTCCGTTCCGGTAGCTTGTCGCATGGATGGCAATTACTACCGGACGAATAAGAAGTGGAGCACTACCACCAGCCGCCATATCAATAGGTGGCTGGACGGTAGAAGAGCTATGGAAGTTGAGCAAGGGTTCTTCGATGACATGTTTGTGTTAAAATAAGGAGGATTATGGGAAGGTTTGGATATATTGCCTGTAAAATCCTGCTAGTCATAGCAACACTTCTAGTTGGCGCTCTACTGCTCTATCTTGGGGCAGTAGAGGCTAAAACTATCGCATCAGCATGGGCTTCCGAGGTGATGTCTGAAATAGATGAGTCAATTACTCGCGTTCGGATTGTGCCTATGGAGCCGCCGATTGCTGATGTAGATGAGGCGATAGAAGACGCGGCCAAGGAATTCAATGTGCCTGTGTCTCTTATGTATGCTATCGCTAAGAATGAGAACTACAAAGACAAGTTAAATGATGCTAGGTCTCCGAAGGGAGCACTGGGCATCATGCAAATTATGCCTAAGTATCATGTGGGGCAAGGCAGGACTTGCCCTTGGCTTAGAACATGGGCCGATCTAGTAGGCCCTAAGAATATCAGAAATAATGTCCGCTGTGGGGCAAAGTATCTGCGGGTCCTCATGGACCGCTATGAAAAAGTAAGAGAACCCGCAAAGTTCGCAAGAGCCGTAATCTTTGACTATAATCGAGACTATACCTACGTGGATAACGTGGTATATACTTATCTGGGCGAGGAAATGCGCCGCAGAACCTAGTTTCGTGATGTAACATAATATAACCATAATATAACTCCGTGGGGGGCGGAGTCTGGGCCGATGGGGGTCTGGGCTCTGCCCCTTTTTTATTCAGCTAGAGCCCACCGGGGGAGCTTCTCTCCCTCAAATTCCTCCCAGCCTATCTGTACACACTGACTCTGATGCATAATGCAAAGCGCATCCGTGTACTCAGTATGAGGTATCCTAACTAAACAATACCCCCTCTCGGCTAATGCCTTTTTCTGCTGCCATCTCTCCCGGTGGCTAATGCGAACGTACTCTCGGACATGCTGTACCCTGCGTCCAGTTACTTTGTCCTGACCCTCAGTTGTAACCCTATAAGAATGCTCCAGTATTTCTACGCTCCTCGTGCAGGGGAGGCCTTTCTCGACGGCACTGCGTATGTCTCCGGGGCCGGGGGGAAATTCGTGAGGCTCAGAGAGCCAGTCGAAGACTACACGACGACAGGAATCAAATTCTAGTTTACCTATCACCTCACGCCACAACTCAACTGTTGCTGCGTTTACTACCAGTGTTTGCGGGTAGCGAACGGCGAGTGGGGCTAACAGGGCCGCGAGTTCCTTCTTTGTCATCTTCTTCACCTATACTTGATAAATATCCTAAACTTTTTTCCATGATAGATTCCCCTCTAGACTTAGGTAGGGGGGTGTTCCGTTTTGCCCCCGGTAGGTGTTCCGGGGGTGTTCCGGAGGTGTTCCGCCGGTGTTCCGGTAGGGTGTTCCGTGGGGCTAGATTCTCTAGGCCATGAGCCCCCTGATATTTGCTGAAGTTCTTAATAGTTAGGATAGTCCCATAAGGCTCTGTCCGGTGTTCCACTATGTCATGCTGTTTTAATAACTGAATGTATCTTTCAACCTTACCTATCCCCCAGCGTAGTGTTCCGCTTAGCTGTCTTACGGAGGTCCATACCTCGCCTCTCTGTAACTTTATGGAGTAGCCGTTGTACGAATAGTTGACTGGTTTTTGGGCTGCTCTAGTAAGGAGCCAGATGAAGGCCTGTATTTTAGACCACGGTTTGTCTTCTATGAGAGCTTCATTTTCCCAGATGTTCGGATAGACGAGGACTCTATGCTTCACATATCCTCCAGTGGAGGTATGTAGCAAGTTCTGGCTGCTGCCCTGATTTTTTCTATTGCCGTGAAGCTAAGATCTAGCACTGCTGTAACCCAATAAAAACTCCAGTGAGTCCTTTTCTCGGATAAGATCCAACGCCTTGCATCCATCCTGACCCACCTATCGGGATGGATTAGATCTCGAACTGCCCGCTCAAGTATTTGTTCCAGAAGGACGAGTTCTGGAATCCTGTATCCTGACAAGCTCTCCACATTGTTCGAGGATAGCCCTAATGTCTCTAACTTTTGGAAGAACGTAGGATAACCGGCAGACATAGATTTTTGTCTCATCTTTTGATGCACCCAACAACGAATGCGGTATCGTCAAAACCACTAATTTCTTATCGCTTTTAAGGAGTCCGGCCCCGACGAGGCCGTAATCTACGAATCCCTTGCTGCAATTTTCTGGGTCCTTCCTCCAGTTGCGGCTAGACAAGACGATGAGCGCAAAGTAATGATCGTCCGATGGCATAGCCGGAACAAATCCGTATCTCTTCAGAAATGCCAGCTTTATTCCATCCATCAGATCCACCAACCTTGCCTTAACCTCACTGTCGTGCACAATTCTCGCCTTTCCCTTGCGGAAAAATATCCTATGCCTATTTGCGACGCTTGGAAGGTCAGAATATTCACCTTTCAAAATAATTTGAATAAAAGAGGTGCCCCTGCCGTCAGAACCAGCAGAGACGGAAATTGTCGATTGACTTTTTCCTGATATCATGGTAGTAACTAACATACCCTATCACATGGCAAGTAATTCCGTCAACGAGCTTATTTACCGCGAATGCTTTTATTGTGGAAAGACGCGCTGGCAGGACGACCTTCACTGTTGCGAGTGCTGTAAGGAGATGTTCTGCTGGGAATGCTTTCCTCCGGATGGAGACCTGTGCGGTGAATGCGCTAGGGAAGCGGAAAAGACTGCTGCGAGCGATAGGGAGGCTTACAGGACTAGACATAACTAGGAGGGCCTTATGGCATCGCAGGAACAGAATGGCATCGCAGGAACAGAATGATAACGGGGGATACTTCGGTTATAGCCGGGAGTTTTTGACTGGCTATCTTCTCGGGATAGACTCCACAACTTATATCTTGAAGGCACCGGAGGAGCTACGGAAGCCTCTGACAAAGCTAGTAGTTGAACTTCTCATGGACGACGCCCTTCAGGGTGGGAAGCGTCTGATAGAAGCCTCTAGGGCCGTTGATATGCGCTTCAATCTAGATGGCTTTACGCTTGACGATAGTGTCAAGGCACTTAAGGCAACGAATGATGTCAAGAGAGAACTCGAAAAGGAAGTGGCAGCCTACAGACAATTATCAGAAACAGCCGCAGAAGGAGGCATAGCATGACTGAAGAAAGAGGACTAATTATAGTCGATTCCCCCGCTGTCCCGGTGGAAAAGATAAAGGCGCAGGTAAACGCTATCCAGCAGGTGATGCGAGACATCATGACGGAAGGCACGCACTATGGACTTATCCCCGGATGTGGAGATAAACCTGCCCTGCTTAAGGCAGGGGCGGAAAAGATATGCATGACATTCCGTCTTATTCCTACTTATGACATTGAGGAGGTGCCACAGGGGGCTCATCGCGAGTACAAGGTAGTCTGTACCCTGAGCGATCCTAATGGTAATAAGGTAGGCATGGGGATGGGGTCCTGCTCTACCCTAGAGAGTAAATACAGATGGAGACAGGCACAGAGGGTTTGTCCCGTTTGTAATAAGGAGACTATCATCCGGGGGAGGGACTTTAAGAATAAGGTCCCGAAAGGCTGGGTATGCTGGACTAAGCTCGGTGGTTGTGGAACCAACTTTGAGGACGGAGATGCGGCAATCGAAAGTCAGGTGGTGGGCCGCGTTGAGAATCCGGACATCGCAGACCAGTATAATACCGTGCTTAAGATCGCTAAGAAGCGAGCCTTAGTGGACGCTACTATCTCCACTACTGCCGCTTCTGACATCTTTACGCAGGATATAGACGAGTCTATTCCGCCTACTACTATCGATGTAACTCCACCTAAGCCGAAACCACAGGACTATAAATTCAAGTACGACGCCGAGGCTCTCTCCGCCGCCTTCCCAGACAACGAAGAGAAGAAGGCAATGTGGAAAATCGTGAAGGAACAGTGTGGGGGGATTCGTTCCGAGGACGGTGTTTACGTCCTTACTCTTCAGGCGGTTCCGGGCTGGGAGCAGTTCCTTGTCCCAGACCAGAAGAAAGATCTAGGCGCAGTAAGCCTTGAGGACGACGAAATACCCGCCGACTTCTTTGAGGAAACCCCTAAAAAGAAAGGAAAGAGATAATGGGCGATAAACCAGCTAAGAGTTTTAGAAGTAAACTGGGCCGTCCCATATCTATCTCCGCATGGCTGCGGGGTGGGAAGGCAGCATTCGGCTTCAGCCGATTCTATCGGGATAAGGGAGGGCAGTTTCACACCTCCTTCAACTTCTTCCCAGAGGATATGCTAGCTCTAAAGGACCTGATAGATGAGGCACTGACGTGGTATAAGGAGACCAAGACAAATTATGACCCGAAAAAACATGACGATAGGATCAAGGACATCGGTGAGCCGGGAAGCGCAGTTGAAGCAGAGCCAGCGCCGGAGGATTACCCCACGCCGGATGAGGACGCACCTTTCTAGCTCTACTTTGAAGGCTCTAGCGGAGGACGTGGCTCAAATTCTAATTGAGCTAGATCTATTTGATGGCCGTCTGAATGAGCTGCACGGGAAAGTTCGCGAGTTAAGCGATACCATTCACGAGCATATTGATCACGTCGAGGCGGGTCGGTAGAGAATCTGCGGAGAACTCTATCGTAGAACTCCATGTGATTTTCCGCCACCACCAACTCAGTTTCTCCGTGTCCTGAGAAGTCTAGCGCCCATCTCCTCTTCCGTGTGTATTCCGAGAGGAGATGGGCTTTTTGCGCTGCGACTATTTCCTCCCTCCAGAACTTAGGAATATGCATAAGCGCATTCTTTAGGCGATAGTAGGAACTTCTATCATGCATCTCTCTACCGATAAAAATAGGGTGGAACTCCACCACTACACCATCTACCTTAAAATCAGCAGTGCGCTTAAACCCTATATCTATATGTACGCTCTCTCCTACTACCGGCTTCCATCCGGGGATATGCCGCTCTAATAGAGCAGAGCAAACAGCCTCACTTAGGCTATCGTATGTGATTCCATTAACTTTTACAGATTGTGGCGCATGTGATTCCCGCCGAAAGTCTAGATCCGGCAAGCCCGTGTCCTTATTACGCTCACAACTACGACGACTCAACCGTTAATCAAATCCTCCTTCGGCTGGTTCCTACTTCTTGTCATACGAGATGTTAGGTCGGCTGGCTGGAATGATGGAGCAGAGAGGGCCAGACTCCCTACATCGTCTAGGGGATAGACCGTTCCATCTGAATGTAGGGCAGCAATAAGCTGAGCCTTAATATCCTCTCTGTACGGGGACGCCATTATCTTGTCTCGCCAAATAGCTTTATCCCCGTCGTCGAATAACTTAGCTCTGCCACCATCAGAAAATTCAGAAGCTAGGCCCGTTACTCTTCCGGGCTCGAAGGGAATCTCTGGGTATTGCTTTGCGACCTCTGCCCAGAACTTCGCCTTTTCTTCTGGATTATGAATACCGGAATATTGCTGGACTAGATACGGGACGTCTGGACCGGCGGCCTGCTGGAATGCTACCGCTGCTATCGGGTCCTTCTCTACGGCATTCACATCACGCACGATAGTGGGCATGGGCGTAGGAGTGGGCGTGGGTGTAGCTGGGGCGGCTCCTATTATCTTTCGTCCATCCATCTGTGTAGGAATGGGGGTAATCGCCGCTTTGAAGCCAGACACATCTTCGCCCTGTCTAGCCCTCTCCTGAAGAGATTGCGTCATCGCCATCGATGGAGCTACTAAGAACTGAGCTGCGCGGAATGCGTCATCTGGCACAGTCACCCCATTTCGCATTCCATCCATTATCGCTAGGCCCTCGCTAAAGGCCTGATTATTCCTAGCGATAGTAGCCATGTCGTTAGCATATCCAACTGGAGGAACGGCTGCACCGACTGCTTGGTCTAGCGCCACCAACGCCCTTCCGGTTCCGCCGCTCCCCAGCATACCGGGGAGCTTCATGCGTCCAGTCCCGCGATCCATAAGATTAGAGGAATCGCTAACGCCGTGGCCGGTCGTACCCTTCACGTAGGCACTTTCTGACATATTCAGAAGCCTAGATCCATGATGGAGGAGGTCATTATTATTACCCCATCTCGTAGCCAACCCACCACTTGGGTCTGCTATCATGAGAGATTCCTCTATCCAATTCTTAGACTGGAAATACAGTTGCTTGAGAACATTCTGGCGCTGGGTCAAAAGCTCAGTGGTTCTAGACGGATTGAGAGTCCTCTGCGCTATCTTGTTGATGTCCCACTGCCCACTTGCCGTCCAGAGGGGTTTTATGACATCTGCTCGAATAGCCTCTAGGTCAGTGGGCAGTAAGAAACCACCATTCCTAGCCTGTGCCTGCATGAGAGCATTGTAGATTCTGCCAACTGACTCGGTATAGGCCTTATGGAAGGCCGGAGCGGCTGACTCTAGATCGGTCTTGGCAATAGCACTATCTATTTCCTTAAGAGATTTAGCATAGATCGGAGCCCCCGTTTTGGCATCCTTTCCGATTTCAAATCCCATAGCCTCTATGCTCGGGTCTGGCCTGCTGAATATTTTATCGACAGTAAGGCCTTGCAGCTTTTTATCCACAAAAGCACTGTTGGCTTGCCGTATAATAGAGGAGTTAGAACTTCTGGCCGTAGCTAGTGCCGTTCTATCCGCGTCAATACGATTCCTAATCGCCCCTCCGTCCCTAGCTGGTAATGGGGCGCTACTGCCACCTTCAAATTCTCCTGTTATCTCATTCCATTTACCGCCAGTAAGGGCGCGTGTCTTAGCGGCCCATACGGTATCCTCGGCAGCTTCCTTGCCTAATTCTAGATTAGGCGGAGTTCCACTCGCGGGACTGCGTGTGATTCGACCAGCCGCAGCAGCCGGACCTGCCCCGCCGCTAGTTATGTCACTGAGATTCTCAGCTCCGGGCCTCCCTCGGAGACGATTAGATATTCCACCCACAAGTCCACCCACTACGGGCAATCCAGCCCCTAGTGCTAGGTTTATCTGATTCCGCGTGGAGTAATCAGTCTCAGGCGGGACTGCCCCCATGGCCTTGAGGGCTTGCTGCATAGCGTAGTCCTCTCCAGCTACGGCTAGACCAGTTTCTACTCCAGCGGCCATAGTCCGAGCGGTCCTTCCTATGCTGGGAGCTGCATCCGCTGCGGGGCCAAGGACCTTAAGTAATGCTGGCGCTCCGAATGTGGCTGTTAGATTTAAACCCGCATCTAGGGCAGCTTGAGGAAGCACATCCCTCCAAGGCTTCCCATATAGAAGTTCCTTAGTTTTTTCCGGCTCCTCTATGCTCAGGAGAGTCTGCTGCTCCGGGGACATACTTCTATAGGCCCCACGGAACTCTTTCTCCGCAGTAGACGCTCCGGTTGTCAAATCCGCCATAGCCCCTATCGGATTAGACACCCCGCTCACTAGATCCTTTGCCGTCCTATTGAGAGAGTCCGCAAACCCCGGAGGCTCGATGGCCTGCGACTTCACCCAATTCTTAAAGCCAGCGACGAGTGTGGCATCATCCATCTCATCGGCGCGAGAACCTAGCTCGGTGATGTATTTATCCTGAAGTTCCTCTATCGAGAATGGCATTATTGATTACCCCCCATCCCTAACCCCCTACGAAGCCTAGAGCGAGCATCGGTCCCTTGAGCAGGGGTCCCACTAGCGGTAGCGCCTTGGCTCCCGAATAGATATTCCTCTGCCTCCTTTCTTCTTTCCGCAGGAAGATCGTTGATAAAATTATTTGCAACCTTCGTTGCTGCGAGTTGATACTGCGGCTGCACAATCTGGTTTTTTAGGTCAAATAGCGACCCCTGAATGATTATGTTGGTCAGGTAATCTAGGCGAGGGATCAGGTCTCCAGCGGCGAAAGCACCAGTGCCACTCAGGAAGGATTGGAATATTTTCATATCTCTATCGCTCAGGCTTTGACGACCTAGTGTACCAACTGCCTGCATTGCTGCTGCACGTTCCAGCCAATTACCTAAGAGCTGTACATCGGTAGATGGGATACGACCGAGAATTTCCTTCGAGGCAATTCTCCCTAGCGAATCAGTTGGCAGGACTTTATATATCTCCTCAACCTTCTGTTTTACGCCCTGTGTTTCGAGTAGGGCTCTCTTAGCCTGCCCGATACCATCCGTTACCTTAGTAGCCAGCGGACGGGGAACTCCTCCCTCTAGGAGGGCATCCGTATAATCCTTTCGCCTGTCCTCCGCCATCTCTCGGATCTTACTGGTCCTAGCCTCCCTAACTAGCCTTGCTTCCTCTGCCGTTATGCCAGCGGGCGTACCTATCTTCTGAAGTTGTTCTATGTCAGTAGCGGAATCTATCTGGGCAAGAGCATCATTCACCATTTGTGGTAATGCCTCACGCCCCCTTCCTATAGCCTTAAGCCTCTCCTTGTCAGCTCGCAGTTTTTCGTATTCTGGACTACCTATTAACTCTCCTTTCTGTTGAGCCAAATCTTCCTTCGCCTGTTGGTCAACTACTTTTTCGACCATCTGCTGTCCGTATTTCTGTTGCTCAGCGGCCTGCTTTTGGTAGGCCTCGGCTCTTATCATCTGGGCCTTCCTGCCTAGCTCATCCTGTTCTGCTAACTGTTTCCAGAAAGCGTCTCCGGCAGCACCGGCACCAGCTAGCCCCATACCCACTCCCATACGACCGCCACCACCAGCGGCTAGGCCAACACCAAAGTTGACTAGAGTGCTAAGAAGGTTCTGTTTCATCACCTTGTCGCTGACGGAGAAGGGATTAGTGGCTGCGGTCATAGCTGCATCAGCCTGTTGCTGGTAGAAGGAAACATCAGCATCGGCTTTAGTCACCTCACCCAGTATGGTCTGCTCCATGTCCATCGTCCCCGTCTCTAAGTTCTGGGGATTAGGAGCGGCTGCCATCTTAGGAGCTAGAGCGGGGGAACCAGCGGCCTGCATCATGGCTGCCACTGCTTCCGGGTCAGAGGCATCGGCTACCATTTTATTCCCAGACATATCAAAGGTGGTAACGTCACCCCCCTCTTGCAGGGCTGGGTCTCCGCCTCCTCCACCGCCCACTCCGCCTCCACCACTTGAGTTGAACCAGTCTGTCGGGGTCATCGGTTGTGGATATTCTAGCGAGGGGCGTAATTCCGGAAGTTGCATCTCCATTGGCTCTGGGGCTATCCCCTGTTGTCCATAACGGAGATTCCGTAAGCCAGCCTCAACTTCTGCCGGATCGAAGACGTTTTCTTCTGGGGCTAATCTTATTCTGGGAGTCGGTGCGGCTGGAGCATCGGGCATCCACGCCTGTAGAGTATCCTTCCAAGCCGGTTGGCTTGCTAGAATCCTGAGTAGAGTCTGCTTATCCATTAGAACCCCTTAGCGATATTAAGTGCCTGCTTAGCTAGCTTATTGCCCCTGATACCACCACGACGGGACATATTAAGGCCCATGCCACCTAAGAAGGTCTGCATCCAGTTCTCTCTTTCGGCCTCAGTCTGAGCTAGAGTGTCAGTTGCATATCTGTCTGAAGCCGCCAGCCTATTTTGGAAGCTGGTGTTGGCATAGCTACCAGCCGCGTTTAGAGCTTCCTGCTTGAGGCCTATATTCTTAGCTACGAGGTCGGATTCACCTAGCGCCCTAGCCATCGCGGCATTTCGATATATATTTCCATAAGCAGACCCTAATGCCCCACCAGTCATGCCAGCGGAACCAGCTAGGGCTCTCATGCCACGGATAGCAGATTGAGTCTGTCCCTGCTCAGAGCGAATCATCTGGGCTCTAAGCGCCTGATTCTCCGGGGCAGAAATCCCCTCCGTTGCAGACATGAATTTACTCATCAGAGCTTTCTGAGTAGGGTCATTCTGGGACGCCTCATAATCAGCCTTACGGGCGTCTAGGGCGGATTGCTCCTCGCTAGTGCGGGCCATCCGTCCCATCATCTGATCGATTAGACTTTGACCAGCCGCATAGTCCTGTGTGGTCTCTCGCTGAATCTGCTGCTGCTCAGCATTTCCCCTTCTTCTCTTTCCCTTCTTAGCCATATCTACCTCAAGTCAAATCTCGAACATAAATCCCAGCTACGTCTATCCAAAGGCCAGATCCAGTAAAGTTAGTGCCGTCGAATCTTCGCACCCTTACCTCACCTCCATTTTGAGCAGAGAGGACTTCTACCGTTGAGGCATAGATAGCCCC
>CAYNGF010000022.1:0-2924 GCA_964396515.1 uncultured Paludibacter sp. | reverse complement strand
TATAATGGGTCCCCGAGATTGGGAGGGTTAGCGTTTCCGCGTCTGGCAAAAAAGGAAGTGGATAAAAAGCTAGGGTATTACCCGGAGCAGATAAACTGAAACTAAAGGTTGCCTTTATCCAAATGAAAGGCCCCCCCATCTCGCAATAAAAGGCCTTATAGAGACGGTAGGTAGAAAGCGCCATTCCACCTCCCCCCGTAGCCTTTAACTGAGGTCTCCAGTCTCGCTTAAGTTCTAACCAGTCTATCTTTCGAGTATTATCTTTAAGGGTAAGCCTAGAGAGAGTTATCTCTAGCTCCCTAGACAGGGAGTGCTGATTTAGTCTCTCCCCCTTGAATCTCACGAGATACTCTCCTCGTACTGCGGCACAGCCTGTATTTCCAGTCCCGTGAACCTCACCTGCTCACAGAATGCATCACCACTAATAGTGACCTGCACTGCCTTAGCTACCGTCGGAATGAATTCAAATACAGCTTCCACCGTATCGGGGTCTCCCCACGATTCTACCCCCCAGCCGCCTACGCCCCAGCCGGAGCCAAAACCGCTAAGGCTAATCTCTATGGTACGTTCAGAGGCGATGTTCCCACTTAAGAACTCCTTAGCTAACTGTACTAGCGTAGAGAAGCCAGAGGTAATTCCTTGCCCCATAGCATATAGCCTGCATCTGACCCACTTCTTTAGAACTGAGGGCATGTCCCCATGATACCATGTGGTCGAGTAACGATACGGAATAGGGAGGGCATGGAAGTGGTAATCGTAGGCGGTCTTCTCTTCCAAGAGGACACAGAGGTTATATTCCATTGCCGCCGTAGTGGTATTGTATCTCCGCTCCATGAAATAAAGACGATCCCCGTAAACAGTTGCCCCACCCGCCATATTGATGCCGGTACAGGGCCACCACTTGATCATAGGGAAGCCATCCTCTCCTATCTTCTCCTGTTCCCTATAGTCACCTACGTAGAGTAACGAGTTGTCGTTGGGATAAGGCTCGTTTGTAGGAGCCAGAGATTCAGCGGGAAGGAAAAGAAAGACATGCTGTAGTCGCTTCAGATTCACTGCCGTAGCACGTCTAGCATTAATTCTAGCTGTCAGGTTCCTATCCGAGGCGGAGAAGTCGGGTAGGATACGATAGGTCAAGTCCTGTGGAACCCCCGAAGAAACCGTTTTTGAGTAGCCCGCGTTCTTAGACCAGTACCAGAGAGACCCGCCTACGTCGAGCATGGTGTGATATGAGTCACAGCCGATAGCATCGGCGATTAGTTCCTGCCTGAATTGAGTATTGGGAAAGTCACCTATGGCGCTATGGACTATCCCTGCCTTAGTAATTGCTACTAGCTCGCGATTCGCCCTCAAGCCAGTCACGATGCCTGCCTGCTTAGAGAGTAGATTGAAGCTAGACTCACCGTCCGGCCAGTAATGGGGGCCATCCCAGTCCGAAAACCAGACCTGATCATCGTTCCCCTTAGAAGCTACGAGGCCCGCCTGATATACAGTCAGGTAGCGCAAATTAGCTGGGGGTAGACTATGCGGCTTAGCCGGGGGATCGTAAGTCGCATACCCAATCAGGGTAGCGTCAGCTAGACTATCGGTATATGTGCCAGTGGCAGTCCCGTCATTATTCCCAAACTGGGCCCTGAGATATTTTAGTTCAGTATCGCCCGCCGCGTTCCTCCATACGTTGACGCGCACAGTTGAAGCTATGTTCATCGGGGCCGTATTTGTATATGCAGTTGAGGCATCCAGCGTCAGCAATGTTGAGGCTGCTATGAGGACCAGCCGCTCCTGTCCCTGTTGGGTCGTCGGATCTGTCACCACAATTCGATCTCCGGCCACTATGTCGTGACCAGCGGTAACGGGGACAGTGGTAGCCGGGGAACCCGCCGCCGAACTTATGGTAGCATTATGAGTATAAAAGCCTGCCGCAGCCTGTATGTATGGGAAGGTTAAGTCCGCCTTCCGGTTAGCTAGGGTAACAGTGCTCCGGTTCGACTCGTCTCCCTCTACGGTCTTATTAACTGCATTCAGGAACTCATAGGTAATCATGTACTCATAAGTTCCAGTCAATCCCGTCGCCGCTCCTACCGCAGCCGCGAAGCTAGTCGTTCTAGGCATTCCAGCCCGATATACCCCTAATGAGTCATAGACATAAAGTTCATTAACGCCCGTGGCGATGAAGAGCTGGTCGTCGCAGTTCTGCATGGAAGCTAGCTCGAAACTACTTAGCAGTCTTGTCGCCCAGTAGGTAGCAAAGGGATTCGAGGTGGGACATGGTACTTGTTCCCAGTAGTAATAGGGAATAATCAATGCTGGATCGCCTACCCCTCCAGTCCCAATCGTGGCGTCATTTATTAACGCCAACGCCGCTGCCGGTATAGCGGCTGGAGTTCCTCCGCTAGCTACCGCCGTATATGTGCCACCACCTCCCCCGGCTAGCGTCCCTACCCATGTGGCTAAGGCACTTATATAATAGGTGCTCGCTGTGCCTACGGCAGCAGTGAAAGCCTGAGAACCGATAGAGACACCCTCTTCCTTGACGGTTGCGACGTACTCTCCCGATGTTCCCGGTGGATCAACGGGAACGATAGAGAAGGTACGATTTACAGCGGTGCCCGGAACATAGGTAATGGTAAGCGTCCCCTGCTTCAGGCGTCTTAGGTTATTATCTATCCCGACTAGCTCTTCTATGGTCTGCGCCGTGGTTAGATCCGAACGCTGGTAAGTAGTTACTCCAGCCCCTCCATAGCCCTGCGCTATCAGTTTATGCCCATTAACTAAGCTGATGGTCTCTCCAATCTGAGATACCATATTAGAGCAGTCGGCGGAAAATAGCGGCGGACGAGAGTAGTCGTTCGCTCGGCTATGTTTACCGCCGAGGCCAGCTAGGTTTTTAATGATGACATTCGGAGCTACCACTTTCTATAGAC
>CAYNGF010000021.1:36059-42723 GCA_964396515.1 uncultured Paludibacter sp. | reverse complement strand
ATTTAATTGAACGATTCATCGAAGGATTCATCGAAAATTCCATCGCCTGTAATATTTATATCGGAGTAGGCATACACCGATAAACCCGTAGCCGGCTTAATGCCGTTTTTGCTGTAGTAGGTTACTATTTGCTCATTGATAACTTTAGGGATGATCAGATCGAATCCTGCGATATCGTCTGTTATGTTTAAGCCATTAAGCATGGCTATGTCGTAAGCAGCATCGGCAGCACCACATGCTTGTATGGCAATATCGAAAATAGTTTGATTGTCGTGGCACAGCATATTTTTTCAGATTGACGTGATAATTTCAATTGTTTTATCTTTTATGCTTACACTGATAAGTTTTTGTCCATCGCGGTGCAGCTGGCTTCGAATTTCGCGCATAAGGGCATTACTATCTTCAGAGTCGATAAATGCATTTAAGCCTACACCCATTAACGGATCTTCTTTAATTTCGCCTTTTGAAGCATTGATAATTAACTTCTGATTTTGCAACGTAACATTGCCGATTTGCAAACCCGATACGATTAATCCACCGGCATCGCGAATCGTTGAAATATCCAATTCGAAATCGTTTGTTAATAATATGCCTTTTTTTACAGCCATTTAAATGTTGCTTAATCAGTGTTTAATTTTTGTATCTTCAAAGTCCGATTTAACTGGTTGATCTGTCGTTATCACTACCGGAACTCCAAGACCTTTCATTGCTGTACTTATAGTTGTTAAATCTGTTTTTACTTTCTGCATCCAACTAATCATTGCATCAATTTTTACCAACCCGCCATTATCACCACTATTTATCACCAGACTTTCAATTGTCATCTCAATGCTTTCGTACTCAGTGGCTTTTATTACCGCCCACTCTTCGGTGTCTTCCACTTGTACGCATAGTACATAAGCTCCTTGTTTGGGATAGGCTACAATGCCGTTGTTTTCGCCTGTTATGGAGCGTAAGCGTACGCCTAACCATTCCACTCCATCATCGTCCACCGTGCAGGTATTTTCCGTTTTATCCACATACTTCACCGTTCCAAGCATTGTTGGTCTGTTACTTCCGACAAACCGAGCCAACAATTCTCTAACTTCCGCTTCAGTTTTTGCCATAATAGCGTAATGTGAGTGTTTGACGTCCGCCGGAACTACTGAAAGAACCATCGATTTGTTCAACGAAGTACTTTCCGTTTCTGTCGGGGAATAATCTGTCAATAATTTGGGCTACATAGCACTTTTCGAAACTCGGTTCGAGGAAACAAGTAATCGTTCCTTTATATCCGTTGTACGATTCTGCTTTTTGCAGCTCGTTGGCAATTTTTTTCAAATCGCTATCGGATAATCCCTGTCGTATTTTTACTTCTTTTACATTGCCGTATTTCGTTTTATCACTTTTGGTACGTTTCACGCTTCCGGCGCTGCTTTTTTCAACGAGTTGTATTTGAATGTTGCTATCCGACAAATCTTTTTTCAGTTCCTTATCTTCAGCCGTATTCCAACCGAGCCGTAGCTTCACGGTAGGTTTGGCGATGCCCTGTTTTGAATGACCGACGTATAATTTATCGAAATCGAAAAAAACAGCCAGCCTACATTCTTTCTGAAACCACTCCAATACTTTTTGTCCGGAAAATTTTGCAAACGTAACGTTCGATAACACGATATTCGGGATAGCTTCGTGCAAACGAATGTCGGTTCCTTGGGTTAAATCTCCCAGTATTTGTTTTACCGTAGCGTTTGTGTAACTTTTGTTGAATATAATATCACGCAGTTGATACGTATAACCTTCGCATTCCAGTACTAATGGTTTTGCGTAGTTAATTCGTTTTACAAATCCTTTGAACCGAAGAGTATTATTGCCATTGTAACCAAGCAGAACTTTCACTTTATCGCCCTCTTTGAAAACAGTACGTTTATCATCGGGAAGCTTGGTAATACTTCTTTCTGTACTTCCTGATGGATAAGTACAATCTTCCTTATATTCATCTTTTGAATAAGTTCTAAGTGGTAATTCAATAGTACATTCGTCGGTAAAATTCCCAACTCCAACTTTCCATTTTACGGCACTCGGCTTTATGTTCGTGTAACTACCTATCGTTATTTTGCTGGTCATTATAAACATATCATTGTACCTCTAATGAATCTACATAATCAGTTTCGCAAACCAAAACGAAGGGGCGGAAACGAATGTGTTTACCCTCCAGTTCGGGGAATTCCATGCTTTCGATTACGATACGGTTTTCACCGGGCATAAACTGTTCGGCGTACGCATTTTCAAGGTAAACGCTCGTTCTACTTTCAAACAAGGCTTTTAGCTTTTGAACCTCCAACGTGGGGAATTCGCGTGTTTCGCTAATCAATACGCCTTTGATGGTAAACACATAATCGCCAACCTGAAACTGCTCTTTAATAGTACCGATGCGTTCGCTCACCGCTGTGCGAATGATTGTTTTTTTGTTGGTAACCCGTATGGTGGCACAGGCTATTTTTAGCGTGTGCAAATCATTTTTCAATGTTACCGGAAGAAACACCTCAACGCCGTTTATTTTTTCTTTTATGTCGATGCCATTGATCCGGTTGCTTAGCTCAGTATCTTTTTTAGCAAGCTGATAGGGTGCTACCACAACCGTAGTATCCGATTTTCCTACATGATAGGGCTTCTGAAAATAGGTATTGTACACTTGTAATATGTCGGTGCTTACAGAACTCATAGTGCTTGTGCTACTGATTGACCCAATACGCGGCTCATGGTTTCTAAAACTTTCGATTCCACTTCATCCAGTCCGTTTTCAAACGTGGTGGCATGTATGTTTATATTATCCAATACTTTTTGTATCGTAATGGTTATGGTTTTTGGACCGCCATTACTCATTGAACTTCCGGTTCCGGCTGCCGTAGCGGTATTACTTGCTGCCGTAGCTACGGTTGAAGCTATTACTTCGGAGTTCGATTTATTGGTTAATTTGGAGTTGGTATGTAGTTTTTGAACTGTAGCAACTTTTATAGTCGTTCCATCAGTTCCTTTTATCCACCGATATACTTTTTCTATGCCATTCAGAATAGGCATTACTACCTTATTGAATACCCAAACCAATCCATCAATCAGTCCTCCGATTAATCCCAGAACTTTATCTAAAATCCAATAAACAAATCTGAATATATCTTGTAGAAGTTTAGCGTTTTTTATAAACTCAAATAATCGTGAAACGATGTTCCATACAGCCATTGCAATTTTTTGAATAAATGGCCAAATACTATTGACAATATAATCTTTCATATTATTCATATACACCGACCAACCACTCGTTTCCAGAGAAGCGGTTTTTATCCATGTTACTATTTTTTCAATACCGGAGGATAACGGTGCCAGTACGCTTTCGATAATTGGCAATAGTTTACTTGCTAAATCTAAAGCCATACTTACCAATGGCATAAATGCAGCGCCTGCATTTATTTTAAATTCATTCCATGCACCCGATAATTGTTGCATTTTACCGGCAGGAGTTTTTGCAATTATTTCGAGCATGTTATTAAACTTACCACCCTCACCGGTTGCATCTCTGAATGCCTGCTGAACCATAGCAAATGAGATTTTTCCATTTTCCATTTCTTTGCGAAGCATTGCCATGCTTTTCCCGGTACTTTCACTTATTTGCTGCAATGGATTAAACCCCGCATTGATAAACTGAAGTAAATCCTGTCCTGTAAGTTTACCACCCGCGCGTACTTGTGAAAATGCAAGTGTTAAACTTCCAAGTTTTTCGGCATCACCCATACTTACATCGCCCAGCATTTTCATATTGTCGAGCACTTCGGTATTTTTAAACCCGAAACTCATCATGGTTTGAGCATTTTTAAACACTTCTGAACCAAGTATGGTATTCTTTTGAAGCGTTGCCAACTGTTTAGTAAGTTCATCACCTGCCTGTTCGCTTCCCGATAAAACATTAAATGATGTTCTTATTTGCTGTCGTTCAAGCGATTTATTGATACTATCGCCAATAAACTGACCGGCTGCCAATCCTACACCTGCCAAGGCTGCTGGCCCTGCAAATTTTCCAAGTCCGGCAAGCCCTAATAAACCTCCACTTGTAGAACCGACTCCACTCATATTGCCAGGATGTCTGGCCGATTGCCTTTGCAGTGTGGCCAGCTCGCGCCGGGCTTCGCGGATTTGGCTCGGTATAGTGGATGTGCGGATTACGCTCTCAACCTGACGTATTTTTTGCTGAAGTACATCGTAACTGCTACCGAGTATTTTGTTTTTTCCGGTTATGTCATTGGTTAGCCTACTTGCATTATCGAATGTACGTTTAGCTTGAGCACCGAACTTGCCCAGCTCGCTACTTGCTAAATCTTTAAACTTTAATGCAAACTCAACTATATTTGCCACTTTGAGTACATTTTTTTTAAAACAACATTATCTTTGCAATTCAACCGGTTAATACTCCAACTTATGAGCGCATCCGAATTTATTGGCAACCTGATAGCCTACACTATTTTAGCCGTGATATTTATACCCATCGTATTTGGAATTGTTTATTATGCCCTAATTGCCGTGGTATATATTATTCCGCCTCTTCGCAACAGGGTAATGAGTTCGGCATGGTTCAACAGGTATTGAATCTACATTTGTGTTTTCCCAACTCCTTTTTCCCATAATTTCAGGGCTATTCCCGTTCTGTAATAAAAAACCTCTTCCGGCCATTGCAAAGCTTCCGTTCCAAACCACATTAGCCCGAAAACTGTATTTGTTTCCAAATCGTGTTTAGAGTCTTTACCTTTTTCTAAACTTTGTAAAAAGAGCTTTTTTTTAGCTCTACCACATTTTGCAACTGAAGCATGGCGCTGATAAAGTATTCTTCATCGTTTATGATCACATCGTCACCTTCGAGCCACAATTCGTTAAGTAAATACTCCGATGCCTTATCCAATCCCATTTCGGGGTTAACAGTCATCATGCTGAATGTTGATACCTCGGCAGCTCCAACCGGACGAAGCAAAGCGATTTTGTCCTCTACTTTAATCACGTTCAGTTTGCGTGGTGCATACTGTTTTTTGAGCTCCTGGTATTTTGCACCAAATTTCTCAGTAAGTTGGTTTTCCAACTCCAAAAGGGCTGCTTTTTCAGCCTGTTCTTTTTGTGCCTGTTCGGCTTTTAAAACTTGTTTCATGTGTGTTGTTTTTTTTTTAGATTTTAGAACAAAGATCAAAGATTAAAGATTAAAGACACTATACAGCTGTTTTTGTTCCTTGTTCCTTGTTCCTTGTTCTTAAATAGAAACAATATCCATAGCTATCCAGGGCAATGTTACTTCGCTCATTTTTGCGCCCTGCTCCATTGCTCCACCCACTTCGGTGAATGAACACCCGATAATAGTTACCGTAGTTTTTGGATCGGTTTTGGCTTTTTGATATACAATTTTAGCAATGATAGCTTCGTGCGGAACCGATGTTATATCATCGTATCCGGCAGCTCGGGCAGCTTTATTCAAAGCATCGCGTTCAAAACCTAATACTTTGAAATTGCCTTCGCATTTGATGTTACCTTCCTGAATATCGATGGCATGTTGTCCGGCTCCGTAGAGCGGTTCTTTTTCGGTGGTTTTCTTGTATTCCCAACTCCGCAATCCTTTTATCACACGTCCGAGAATGCTTACTTCGGTTTGAAACCATGCACATTCAGTGCTTTTGATATTTACGTTTGGCATAATTGTTTAGATTTTTAGAGGAAAAAACAAAGAGTAAAGCCAGATGTATTTTGTCTTTTATCTTTGCTCTTTGCTCTTTGTTCTTTGTTCTTAATTCGTTTGAGTAGTTAAACCTAATGTTATATTAATCCACGTGAGATAACCCAATGGAAGCACTGATACCTGTATTTTCAATGTTGAATTTTCTACAATGTTTTGCTTGGTGTCGATCACTACCTTTACATCCGAAATTTGTCCGCTCATTTTACTCTGTATTGCTGTTTTTATGAGCGATTCAATGTAATCAGCATCGTTTTCGTTAATTGTTCCATCGGCATCGATCCGCACATAGTCTTCAATGAATGGAGTGGCAGCTAAAGCTGCTATGCGTTGTGCCTTGTCAATTATGCGACCGTTCACCAATGTAGAAAAATCGTTCACGGCACACATATTGTCACGTCCGAAAAAGTAACCTGCAATACCGGGACGCACGTAAAAAGTAAGGAAACCTGCATCGTGCAATGTTTCGAGCGATGCTACGTTTTCAATTTTACTGGTTCCCAAATAGATATTCGGAGCCGATAATATTCCGTTCTGACCACTGCCAAGTTTTACATGTGCCGGATACTTTACCGCCCGCGCCAATGCAAGTGTAACAGCTGCTCCGTTGCCTATAGTCGTATTACCCAGCACCACACTTACGTATCCGTTAGTTGCTGTGTTTGGCGTATAATTGTTTACCGCATTGGCGTTAGCCAAGCGTCCTTCGATAAACAAACGTACCGGTGCATTCGCGTTTTGCCGTGCCTGGCAAAGTGCTTTACTTGCCGTAACGGCAGTGGGCACATCAGTGTCTAAAAATCCGGTTCCGGCATTGTATCCGGCTGCCGGTTTGCGTGCCACAGCCACAAGATTGATTTCGGGGTATGATTTGAGTAGTTTTACAAGTCCGTTGGCATTGCTTGCCGTTACCACATCGGTCAT
>CAYNGF010000021.1:0-35959 GCA_964396515.1 uncultured Paludibacter sp. | reverse complement strand
AGTCCGTTGGCATTGCTTGCCGTTACCACATCGGTCATGGTTGCCGTTTCGGCAGTTCCCATTACATAAAGTAACTGGCTACCTCCAAGTTCGTCGTAATATACCTTTATAAGATTCCAAATAAAATTCTCCGAACTGCTTGTAATACCGGCTTGTTCGGCATCTTTCAGGCTATAAATAGGTATTGGTACACCTATCAATCCGGAAGTGTTCACGGTTGCCACCAGGGCAGGAACACCATCGAGTACAGCAACGGCACTTTGCAGGTTACCGCTCTCTACATTTATTGTAACTCCGGGGAATGCCATAGTTTATGCTTCGTTTAATGAGTTTTTAAACTCGGTTAATATTCCTTTTAGTGTTTCAGCTTTCTGATCGGAAGCATTCAATTCCAAATCTTTCACCAGTTGTTTCATTGCTTTATAATCCAATGTTGCCACATCGGTTGTTTTTAGCAATTCTATTGCTGTTGCTTTTTCTTGCTCCACTTCCGGCGCCATGGGTTGTGATGCCATTACTTGATTGCGCGTGTATCGTACTGTTTCATTGGCATTGCCATAACTGTCGGCAGCTCCGCGAGTGTGAAACAACACTCCGTTGTTTTCATACACCTCATCGCTCTGGGGGTAGCGGGTGAAGTAATCTTTTAATTTTTCGTTTTCCATTTTTTACTTTATGAATGGTTTAATTTTTCGATATATGGCTATGAAAAAAAGAATTGTAAATACCGCTCCTTCCCATATGAGCACTTTTTGCCACCAGTGCAATCTGTTTACTTCTTTTATCTCTTTATAGGGTACAGGAGTTTCTTTAATTACTGTTTTGGCAGTTTGTTTTACATAAATAGTATCATGCACTGTTTTGGTTCGGTAAACAAGTTTTGCTGTTTTACCCGGCTTAAACGAGGTATTCGTATTCACGCGTTTGGTTTTTTCTTCGGCAAGCGTTTTCATTATTACCTTATTGGTACTGTCGCATTCAAACAGGGCTTCGAACATGGCGCTGTCTGCCGGTATGTTTACGGGAACTAATTTCTCTATGTAAACAACGCTATCTTTCCCCTTTGCAACGGGTATTGTTGGCTGCACTGTACGGCATCCGGAAATAAAAACAATGAATACAGCCAAAAAAAACACAATTTTTTTCATACCTTATTTTTTTTACGATACTGCTTCTTTGGCTTCCTGTACTTTTTGTTCCAGGTTATCATGATTGATCGAGTCCAGTATTTTCAGTATCTTATTGATCGTGCAATTTTGCTTACGCACTTCGCGGCGCAGTGCTTCTATTTCACTGCTTAGGTTTTTTTCCAGTTCTTTGTTACGTTGTTCCATGCTTTCGGCAAGGTCGCGCCATATTTTCACGGCTTTGTCCATATTTTCGAGCTCCGAGCTCTCGGCGGTGGCTTCGGCTGTGCGGGCTTCGGCTTCGTAACGTAGCTTTTGGGCGCGAAGCGTGGCAAGCGTTATCATAAAACTTCCGCCAAAGAGCAGGTTCAATACCAAACTTACTATTTCAAATACACTCATAAGCCTTCGTTTTTACACCATGCTTTTACGTTGAAACTTGGGCAGGCTTTGGCTGCAAATTCATTATGTCCGTGTATGGTTACGCCTGGATATTTTTCCTTCAACGTTTTCACCAATTGCACCATAGCGGCTCTTTGGGCTGTCGTTCGCGTATCTTTCGGGCTTTTTCCATCCTTTGCTAATCCTCCCACATAACATATCCCTATGCTGTTGGCATTGTGTCCTTCGCAGTGCGCTCCCGCCATTTTTTCATCACGTCCCGTCCATACTTCGCCGTTCAATCCTATCAGATAATGATACCCAATCGTTGTAAACCCTCGCTGTTTGTGCCAGGCAGTTACTTCTGATACAGTAGTCGTTCTACCTTCGGGGGTGGCAGTACAATGTATGATGATGGTATCGATACGGCGCATATGGTGCGATATTTAAACCTTGTTTAAAACTTTTTTAAAAACATCGGACGCGCTCCGGCTCGCTAAGCTCCTTCACGGGTCCGATGCAAACACACACGGGGGAATATTTTATCACGCTACCTGACGGATTACTACTATGCCTTTCCAGTCCTGACGACGGCAACGTCCGCCCATTTTTACCAAGGCGCTGAATATATTGCCGTAGTACGTTGGGCTGTCCACTTCCTGGAAGGGTTTGGTATCGCCTATAGCTTTGGCTACCGAGTTTTTTTGCCAGCAGAGCGATGCCAGGTTATCGGTTGCTCCCAATGCGGCGCCCGGCAGTTGCAATGCTCCTGCTGCCGTAAATGCCAACACCGAGCTGCGTTCCATCACGTTGAAGCCTGCAAATCGGCCTACTATGCCATTGGCAAGGTCGGCGCTTTGCTGGAAGGCTGCCATCTGGTTGGCACTTAGCGAATCGATAAATTGCTGGTACTGGTAGCTTTCTATCATTGCGTAGCGGTCTTCTTTCGGCACGCCTGCTTTGTTCATCATGGCTTGTGCTGTCTGCAGCTCTTTGTAGGTAAAGGCTTTGCGCGTACCGGTTTGTCCATCAAGCGGGTTTACTGCTACTGCAGTTCCGCCGGTGGATATTATATTGGCTGCCGGTACTACATCAGCTTCGTACGCACCGGTTCCGGTGTTTAATTTCAATCCGCGCACCCAGTTCCACAGCATCCAGTCGCCGGCTGCATCGGCAAGCGTCGCTACGTGGTCGTTCAGTACCGAATCAGTCTTGTCATAACTGTTTTCGTTTTCTTCGTGCCAGGTTACATGCGTGGGGTCGGTGGTAAACACATCCAGCGGATAAGTGATATGCGAATCGCCTCGCTGTACTGCCGTTGCAGGAAACGATGACCGATTCTTTACTACCGATGGCGAATTGCCCGCCTGCGGTATGTGCACTACCGAACCGCCAAGCACTGCATTCGACTCGTCAACTGCATATTGCAGGTGCGGATTGGTTTTGCGTAACTTTTCGACGATATAGGTCGAAAACACTTCTACAGGTATTGCGCTGATTGCGCCTGAATTAATTGGCATAATGCTTTATTTTTTAAGGGTTTTGTAATAATCAGGATAATTTGTTTTTACATCGGCCAAATCGCCGCTAAGGTACAAGTCTTCGAAACTTTTTCCGCGATACTTCTCGGGCAGTTCGTCTGCTTCTTTTCCGGATAAGAGCTGCTGTGCTGGCATTGCATCGATCAATGCCTTGAGCCCTTCCGGGTTCGATTGGTAGCTCTCCCGTAATTGGTCGCTCAGTTGCTTGGTCAGCTTCCTCTCCGACATTCCTCGTTCGAGCAATGCGTCCACTTCTTTGGCCGTGTAATCGGCTTGTAAATCGGCAAGTGCTTTTTCTGCCGCTTCGGTGCGTCGGGCTTTCTCTACCAAATCGTTTAATTTTACCGTAACCTGTTCGGGGGTTGCAGTATCAGCCAAATCGAGCAATTGTAGCTGATCTGCTGTTAAATTCAATGCTGGCATGTTGTTCTGTTTTTGTTGTTTATTCATATTTTGTTTTTGGTCGCTTAAATCCATGAGTACATTATCCGATTCGTCGTACAAATTGGCAAGGGCATTGTAATTGCCGGGTATATCCACTATCGAAATATCGCGCGGAAACCAACGCGTTACCGTGATGCCTGTTTGTCCGGCTATCTTTAGCTCCGGTGCGTCGCTCCACTCCAGCGCTACGATCCTTCCGCAACTTGCCGCATCGTAAAAGCCGTCTTCTATTTGTTGAGCCAAGGCCGGAAATGCCGTGGTGTTCACCACCGGTTTGGCATACACCTTATCGCCTTCCATGCGGAAATCTTCCCAGCGTACTGCTACTCCCAGTTCGCGGTTGTGCATCAAATAGCCTATCGGTGGCTTGTAACGCTCCAACTCCAACCCTTCGCTCAACAACCGATACCCGTAAACGTTCACCGTGTTATCTGTCAGGCAGTATTCTTTCTCTATTTTTTTATAAGCCATTTGTTTTTTTTTGTGTTTTTTCTTCGTTTTTAAAAAAATTCGACAGACGGTGTGATAAATCTCCTGCCTGTAACTACCCGGGTAAATCTCAGATAGCAATTTTGAATATCTTACATCATAGCATTCTTTAGTGCCTGTGGCGTTTGCAGGTTCCGCACTATGCGCGTTGCTGTGCTAAAATCTACTCTTTTGGTTTCATTTTCTGAATTTTTATAATCAAAATAACCGTAACCAAAAATAAAATTATCGATCAGCGGTAACCCTTCGAACCGATACAGCGTCATCATACCCGAGCCGCGCAGCAGCCAGCTGATGCCATCGCGCTGAAGCCAGTACACTTTTCCTTTTATTATGCAACTAAATCCAAAATCACGCACCAGTATTTCATGGTTAAGAAATACGAGCGGACGAGCCAGGGTTATTTTCTCATTTTTCACATCGCTCATTATCTGCAGTCCGCGTTTGGCTCTTTTCCCGTAACACAAGCCCATCAGCTCGGCAAGCAACACCCGTTCGGTATCGGTTTGTCCCGTCAACTCGCAGCGCAGCCCGTATTCGTCGCGTATAAATTTGGCATTCATCCTGATGTCGTTTTTTTTATCGAAGCAAAATTCTCAGTTATTTATTTAGGTTCAAAATAGTTATGTCATTTTGTATGTAATATTTTTATCAAAGGCATTTTACACCCATTTTTGCGGTAAATAATGATCAGAAATCTTTTTTTATAATTTGCCGAGTAAAGTAATCTCTAAAAAAATGGCAAAAACTCAATTACGCGAAGTAGCAAAAGTGCTTTTCATGCAGGGCTATACCCAAAAGGAAATAGCCTCTAAAATTGCCGTGTCCGAACAAACCATTAGCAAGTGGGCAAAAGCCGATCATTGGGATAACCTGAAAAAAAACCTGGTAAACGCTAAATCCGAAAGGCTTTCGGAGTTGTACGATGAATTAGCAGCTTTCAATCAAATGATTAAAAGCCGCGATATTACTATGCGCTTCCCTAATTCGAAAGAAGCCGATGTGCGCCGTAAGCTCATTCGCGATATAGCCGAGCTCGAACGTAAATATAACATTGGGCAAACCACTACCATTGCACGCGACTTTGTATCGTTTTGCCGCGATATGGATTTCGATTTTGCTAAAAAAGCAAACGAATACTTCGACCTTTTCATTAACCACCTTATCGAAAAACAAAAATGGCAAAAGGAATAAGCATAGCCACCGACAGCGAATACCTCAAAGCATGGCAGACGTTCCGCGACAACTTCCGTAAGGCTACGCCGGTGGATCTCAACGAATCAACCCCCGACAAGCTGAAACGCATTAAGCGCCTTGAGGCAAACGATGAGGAATGGTTTAAATACTATTTCCCGCATTACTGTACAGCTGAGCCTGCCGATTTTCACCGTAAGTCAACAAAAAAACTCATGGCAAACCCCGAAATTTTTATCGTCAGGGCATGGAGTAGGGAGTTGGCTAAATCGGCACGCGGAATGATGGAGGATATTAAACTGGCCGTTACCGGTAAAATACGCAATAAACTGCTTGTTTCAAATTCTCATAAAAATGCCGAAAGGTTATTGCTGCCCTACAAAGCTTGCTTCGAATCGAACCAACGCATTATCAACGACTACGGAGAACAGGTTCGGTTCGGGAACTGGAGTGCCGACGAATTTACCATTAAAAACGGTTGCTCATTCCGGGCACTCGGTTGGGGCGAATCGCCGCGCGGTACGCGTAACGACAATTTCAGACCCGACTCTATAACTATCGATGATATCGACACCGACGAAGAATGCCGTAACGAGGATATTCAACGCAATAAATTAGCTTGGATCGAACAAGCGCTCTTTGCTACCCGTTCCATTTCAAACCCTATGCGCATTGTGGTCAACGGCAATATCATACACGATAACTGCGTGGTAAAAAAGTTAGGCGAAAAAGCCGATGTGTTTGAAATAATCAATATCCGCGACAAAGATGGCAAATCTACATGGCCACAAAAAAACAGCGAGGCTGATATTGATCGTGTGCTTTCGCTCATTAGTTACGAATCGGCGCAAAAAGAATACTTCAACAACCCCATGGACGGAGGCGACACCTTTAAAGAACTGCGCGATGGGAAAGTGCCTCCGCTCAACCGCTGTGCCGTGGTTATTTATGCCGACCCCGCCACCAGCAACAAGGATAAAACCTCCGGCTCGGACAAAGCCATTGGCATCGTGGCAAAAAACCTAAGCAATTTTTACATCGTCCGTTGCGCTGTCGATACTATGAGCAATGCCAGGTTTATCGACTATATGTTCGAGTTTTATACCTGGTGCAAAACACAGGGAGTGGACACGGTTCGCGTCTTTATCGAAAACAACACGCTTCAAAACCCTTTCTACGAACAAGTGTTTCTTCCGCTTATCTACGAACGGGCTAATGCTACCGGGGTTTTCCTGCCCATTAGCCCCGACGAACGCAATAAACCTGAAAAATGGAGTCGGATTGAGGGAACACTCGAACCTATCAACAGGCTTGGTCACCTTTTTTTTAACGAAAAATTTGCCGACGACCCGCATATGATTCGGCTCAAAGCGCAGTTCCGTAATGCAAGCCGTAAACAAAAACGGCTCGACGGTCCCGATATGGTGGAAGGAGCTGTTCATAAACTTAATGAAATGGATACATTGTTCGCTTCCGGCGGATTCGAGTCAGTAAAAACTTTGAACACTAAAAAAATATAAATAGTTACGAATTACGAGTTACGAATTACGAGTTACGAATTACGAGTTACGAGTTAGGAGTTTGGAGTTACAATGGTAAATTGTAAATAAATAAATTGTAAATATATGTTAGTTTCAGTCGAAGAATTAGGGAAAACCGACCTTTATCCCGAAATAATTAATAAAATTACACGCGGTTTCGATGCCGATGCCGAACTTCAGTTAGCTACTGCCGAAGATATCGTCAAAGGATATCTGAGCAAATACGATCTGCCGGCTATTTTCGGCACCCAAAACACTCCGCCTACCGTTGTCAGCCTCGCCGTTAAACGGGTCATTAAATCCATTGCCGCTTGGTTCCTCATCAAACGCGCCAACCCCAATGTGAATACCGAACTCTTTTACGACGATTATAAAAACGCTATCCGTTGGCTCGAAGATGTGCAAGCGGGTAAAATTAACCTCCAATTACCTTTGGCTCCTGTTACTCCCGAAACCGAAGCCAACGATGGCGTTTATTTCAATTCATTACCAAAACAAACAAACTTCTTTTAAATACGTAGTAGCAACAAAAAACTGATATTCTTATGGCAAACCTCAATATATCCAAAGGTAAATCTCCTCAAAATCTTATTATCAACGAACTTACACTCGTTGCTCCCGACCGCAATCGGAAAGACGCCGCTAAACTCAAAGCTGCCATTCAACGTGCCGAAAGCATTCATAACCCTAACCGTGCCCAATTATACGACCTCTATAACGACATTGTCTCTATCGACGGGCATTTATCGGGGCTCATTCAAAAACGTATCGATGCCGTACGTAACAAATCCATACGGTTTATCGACCCCGAAGGGAAGAAAATTGATAGCCTCGCCCCCTTGATCGAATCCGAAAAATTTGGCAGATTCATCGAACTCATTATGGAAAGCATTCTATGGGGTGTTTCCGGTGTCCAATTCATAGTAGGTAAAAATTTTGATTTTGTCGAAATTCCGCGTAAACATATCCGTCCCGAATCCGGTATCATTGCACGTTCACAATTCGATTTTACAGGCATTGATTATACCACCGACCCATTTATTCATATTATAGGCAAACCCTACAACCTTGGCAAACTCCTCCAATGCTCCCTATATGCCCTTTACAAACGTTCCGGCTTTGGCGACTTTGCTCAATATGTCGAAATCTTCGGGCAACCCGTGCGCATTATTTACTACGATGCCTACGACACCCAAACAAAATCCGAACTTCGTAAAATACTCGACCAAGCCGGCGGTTCACTCGCTATGATGGTACCTAAACAAGCGAAATTTGAAATGCTCGACGGCAAAACGGCAAACGGTACCGGCGAACTCCAATCCCGTCTTATTCAAGCTTGCAACGACGAAATGTCCCTGGCTATTCTTGGCAATACCGAAACTTCCCGATCGAGCCAATCAAGCGGATATGCCCAAAGCAAAACGCATGCCGACCAACAGCTCGAAATCACTAAATCCGATATCAAATTCGTTGCCAATGTCCTCAACAATCCTTCTTTTTTAAATATCCTCGCCGCCTACGGTTTCCCCGTCAACGGCAAATTTGAATTCGAAAAAGAACTCGACATCGATAAGCTTAAACTCCGCCTCGATATCGACCAAATTGTCAGTGCCAATGTCACCGTTAGCAGCGATTACTGGTATCAAACATACGGTATTCCTAAACCCGATAAGCCTACACAACTCTCAAAAAAATCCTCTGCGCCGGCATCCCTTGCTTCACCCCCTACAAGCAACGAGCTCTCCTCCGATAACGACATTGTGTTGCATAAATCCGGTAAAAATCCGCTCAAGCGTATTGCCGATTTTTTTTTTGAAGATGCCCAACACATAAGCCTCAACCACTATTATAAGGCGTGCGAATGCTCCCTCTCACATGCAGAGGCTCACGGGAGAGGTCTGCACGATTTGATCGCCATGGATAATGCTGATGACATTTATTCCGAAATTGCAACCGCGCTGCTGAGCGAACAACTCCAAAACGGGGTTATACCCGAACGCCTTTATTTCGAAACGGCTAAACAACTCACTAAAGCCATTAGCGACGGTTTATACGGTAGTGTTTTCAATTACGATGATACCCGAAACATCCTTAAATCATACTTAACCCGTAATATCTATCATTTTTCCGCTGCCAAATCGCTTACCGAGTTGCTCGAATTCCGTAACCTTATGTACGATAAAGCCACAGGTGAAATACGTTCGTTTTCTGATTTCAGAAATGCAATAACCGAAAAGGGAAAACTATTCAACGAGGTTTATCTCCAAACCGAATACGACACTGCCCTACAGTCGGCTATCATGGCGCATAAGTGGGACTCGCTGCAAAGTGAATACCTCGAGTTCTCAACCGTTGGCGACGACCGCGTTCGACCCGAACATGCTGCACTCGACGGATTGACCTATCCAAAAAATCACCCCATTTGGAATCGTATGTATCCGCCCTTGGCTTGGAACTGCCGTTGCACTGTAGTGCCGGGCATCGCTGCTAATTACGCTACGAAAGATGAAGTTCTCGTGCAAAAGCAAGTGGCTAAGCTTGTTAAAGGTACGATTTTCGATAACAACGTAGGCAAAACCCGTCTCATTTTTACTGATGGGCACCCTTATTTCAACAGCATTAACACTCCTTTAACCTGGAAAAATTACGGACTTCGACCCATTAAGAAAATGCTCCAAAATGAGCGCCTGAAACCAATGGCTCAATTAAACTCGATTGAAGAGTATAACGCATGGTGGAATGCCAACATAAATCATGCTCATGGGGTGGTAATCAATGATCCTCTCGGACAAGCTGTTTTGTTCGACGATTACAACCTAACGGGTACAGGTAAGAAAAAAAGCGGTTTTCGTCAGCATCTTGAAAACAGAACCGACGATCCGGAAAGATACCAATTGATTGCCAACCTGAAGGATGTAATTACCAATCCGGATGAAATTTGGAGTGTAATGAAACGTGGCGATAAAGTTCCACTTACAAACCATTATATAAAGTATTACAACGGAAATCCTATACTGGTAAACGTTTCTGAAAATAAAGCTTCCACTATGTTTATATTAAAAGAATCTGGTTATAAAACGCGTGAAGGTGTGCTGCTTTACCGTAAAACAAAATAAGCCTCCATTACTGAAGGCTTATAACACAATCGGAACGATTACTTATAGGACGAATTAACGCTGTTTAGGCGTGCCCTTGAGACCGATTGCATTGTATTTGGGAACTCTTTAACCGTGGCCGAACGCTGTTCAGGCGTGTCACGTGGACCAAATACACTACAAATATACAACCTATTTTTCAATTTTGTTACGAAACTATATATTTTTAACTATCAACTATCAACTATCAACTAATTACATGTCACCCGACGAATTTACACGATTAATCAACCGTAAAGCCAAAGAGGTTAAAGCTTACGTTACTACCCGATTCCCCGCTCAGGCCGGCGACACAGCCTTGCGCTTTATTAACGGCAATTTTCGTGCACAGGGATGGCAGGGTGCAACATTCCAACCTTGGAAGCCGAACAAACGCGGCGGACGCATATTGGTACAAAAAGGACATTTACGCGCTGCCAGCTTTTATTATACTGCTCCCGGCATGGCAATTATTCGCAATACCCTCAAATACGCAGCCATACACAACGAAGGTGGCAATGTACAAATACCCGTTACCCACAAAATGCGAAAATTTGCCTGGGCAATGTACGCTAAAAACGGAGGTAAAGGAAAACCAAAAGCCGAACGTTGGAAAACCCTTGCATTGACCAAAAAAACATACCTCAATATCAATATTGCGCAACGCCAATTTGCCCCAACGCCCACAAGCCAAAGCCAGGTACTAAACGCAGCGGTAACCCGCAAAATAGAACAGGAACTAAAAACACTATTCCCAAATCAATAGCTATCAACTATCAACTATCAACTATCAACTAATTTATGGAATCTTATTTCGCTTCGCTTTACCTCGATCTGCAGGAACGCATCAAAACCGAAGTTCCGGAGATTGAATGGATTGAACAAGATTTTGGACAAGACGCGTTTGATAAGTGGAGACCAAACGTAGCCTTCCCGGCTGTGCTTATCGACTTTCCCGAAGCATTGTACGAGAACTTAGCAGGCATTGGACAAACAGCCACTGTAACCGTTACCTTACGCCTCTTGGTTGCTCCCTTCGAACAAAGCTACGACGATGCCCCCATCGAAGTCAAACAAATGGCGCTACAGTTCTTCGAGCTCGAACAAAAACTCATTCATGCCATTCACGGTTGGCAACCAAGAACCCCATTGCCTCAAGGAGAGATGGCAGGGGGTGAGGTCTATACACAACCATTAATCAGAACCCGCATTACCAGCAACAACCGTAACGACATTGGCCTTCGCATACGCGAACTGCAGTTCACTACCGCATATCAGGAGTATGAGGAATAAAAAAAGCGGGGTAACCCGCTTTTTTAAAATAAAAAACCCGACAAACAGCAACCTTTCTAAAATAATTTTAATTGGTCTTTATCTTCAATTTTAGGTGGATGTTTTACCCCCAAATATCGCCAAAAGGTTTTTTCGCTGATACCTATACGCGGTTTCACTATATTCCTGTAAACCCAACGCTTGCAGCGATCCTGCCGGCCAGGCTCATAATTTGCATTCACTATGCTTCGTACAAGTTCAGCTTGCTTCATTCTGCTTTCGTGATAATGGTGCCGTTTTTGTGCCATTAAATACTGTTTAATCGATGTTTAACTCCTTTATAATCCGGTATAATTCGTCCCAGTCGGGTAGTGTGTTAACCCCTTTATCGTCGATATACAAGTCGGCATACACCTTACGCGTATCGCTCCCGTATTTTTTTACGTTATCGGCACAGCTTTGGTTAAAGTAGTGAAACTTTATGCCCGCCTTCACTAACCACTCTATCGCCCGCGCTTTGTTTATTCCATTACGACAGCTCCATATTATTATCGTGTAACCGTCGGCATACAGCCGGTTGATTACCTCCGCCGCTCCCGGCTTCATTTCCCCGATATCAGGAAAACGATCCTCCACTATCGTTCCGTCAAAATCTATCGCTATTATCATATCTCGTAACTCGTAACTCGTAATTTATAACTCGTAATTGTCAACTCTCAACTTTCAACTCTCAACTCTCTCTCCCTCAGCCATGCCTCTTTTGCCCGGTTTATTTTATCGATCATTTCGATGGTGCTCACATCGCCTATATAAATTCTGTCGTCAACCGTACGACTGTTATAGTAGATCATACTGCGTTTTACACCGGTTAACGCCGATATACCGGCAAGGCTTATATTTTCTTTCAACAGATACCACACAAGCACCTGCCTAATTTCTATTAGCCTGTGGTTCGACCTGCTGCGTGTATTAAATATCGATTGCAAATCTTTTACCATAAATGCCTCGCATAGTACATACATCACGCTTGGGTATTGCACTATGTTTAATTCATTCCTGTTCATATTCGCAAAGTAGTTCGTTTATTTCGTCAACTGTTTTGTTTGTTATCACACATTTGTACTGAGGTTTTCCGCCACTGCCTTTTTTTTGTTCAAGAAGGCTTAAACGTTCATTATCTATATGATACACTATTCGGTAACGCGTTATATCCCGCTTTATCGTCGCTATATCCACAAGCCAGGCGCCATAGCTTTGCACGCCGCTCCCCTCGTCGTCCGGGTCTGTAAGCGTGCGGTCGTAGCGCTCAAACCGCCACCATGCCGGTATGTTCAGTGCCCTGAATGCGTCGCCACACCTTTTTAATTCTTCTTCAGTTCCTGACATAGTAATTTTTTTATTATTCGCTGGTAAAGCGCTATTACTCCCACCCTGCCACGGTGAGCGCGCTCGTGCAATATTTCATTTTTCAAATACTCAACGCTGTAGCTTCCGTTTTTAAGGTAGCAGTTTATATCCGTGGCGCTGCCTATGTCCGATAAATGTTTCATACGTTTTTCAATGGAACTATTGGAACTATCGTAACATCTTTAACCCTATAGTCCGAGTGTACCGTATCGGAAAGTGTAATTGTACAGTCTGAATATACTGCCGTAATACGACTCTCCTTCACCGTATTGTCGTATCTGTCCTTAACTAAAACCTTACCACCCGCCAGCATGTGCTCACACAGGCAAAGTGCAATTTCTTTTTTTGTCATTTTATTATATTTAATTGTTAACTCTTGGCTCTTATAGTTTCCACCCGTTCAGCGCATACGTTTTAGCTCGCGCCTCCTCCATCGTGTCAAATTCATATACCTTGCTGCCACTGGCTGTTTTTGCTGTGTATTCCATTTTATATACCCGCCACCGGTTCCACCATCGGCTGTAAGTATAAGCGGGTTTCTTCCTTATTGCTTCCATTACGCTTCACGTTTATTTCTTGCACTTTTCTATCCCCCTCTCCTCTTTCCCCCCTCTCCTCCGGGAGAGGGGCTGGGGGTGAGGTATGGCCTGGATGAGGTCGTGGTCGGGGGTGAGGTCAATTCGTAGTCTCCTTTTTCGCCTCCACGTAAAAGGTTTCTTCCTGTACTACAGCTATCCCCACTTTTGGAAACATAGTAGCTACTTGTTCGTCATCTCTATCCGCCAGGAGCTTATCCTTGGCAGGCTCTTCCGTAATACGTACATAACCAGGCAGGAACTCCTTCAGCAAGTTCGTTACTGCTCCCCACGTGAAGCCCTTCAGCGTTTTCAGCTTCGGAGTTCCGGTGCGGAAGCCTATCACTCCATGCACGCTTTCTAAGCTTTTCTTCTTTGCAAACAGCTCCTTGTTTTCCATTGCATAAGCTTGCAGCACATCAAATGCCTTATCCTTTACATCCGTCAGCTTGCTTATCTCATCGGCATACCGCTCGCGTATTTGCGTCATTTGCACATCGATAGTCGCATTTATCTTCTGAAGCTTCGCGTCGGCTATTGCATACTCGCTGAAGGCTGCTTCCATTGCCTCACTTGTTACACCGGTGTGTACTACTTTTTTTTCTCTTGCCATTGTTTATTCTTTTTTTTAGTTTATAAATCGGATAATTAATTAAAGCTATCATGCCTACTATCAGGTATAGCGGCACAATTACCAACAGCGCGGGGAATAGCCTGATGTCTTTGTACTCGTCTGTTGGGTCGTAATTATATACATCGCAGTAATCTTCAGAAGCTCCCTCTCCCCTTTCCTCCCTCTCCTCTTTCTCCCCTCTCCTCCGGGAGAGGGGCTGGGGGTGAGGTATGGCTGTGGATGAGGTCTTTTTATAAATAACCCCCCTGCAATTCACCCCCGACGGTGCCGTACATTCCCTGCCCGTAGGCCCATAACCGGTGTGAAAGCTGCAACCCATACACAGGTTTGTAGCCGGCTCCACACGGTAGCTTATTCCTTCTATTTGTGTTATCATGATCTTTGTTCTTTGTTCTTTATTCTTTGTTCTTTGTTCTTTGCTCCTTGCTCTTTGCTCTAATTAAGCATACTTCTTAGTTCTAAGTCCTCAGCCGCCATGCTTCGCACATTGGTAAGGTCTTTTTTCGATCGCAAAAAAGCATTATACAAGCTGTTCAGCTCAGTTGCAGTAAGCTTGTTCAGCTCCACCCCGCCCGATGCCCTACGTATGATACCTTTTATCAAGTCAATGCTTTCAGTTTTTCCCATGGCTCTTAGCCATGCACCTACGCCCGCTATAAGCCGTTTTCGTAGCTTATCCATTTTTTCGTCTTCAGGCTTACCGATCTTTTCTACAGCCTCACAAAGCTGTAGCAGTGCGTCCACATCAAGCTCCGTCGAGCTCTCCACACCGAAGCCGGCGAGTAAACCTTCCTTTGCCTCGTTGTCAATTCCGTACCTGCCAAGCAGCGTATGAAACCGCTTAATCAGGCTTTTCCGTGTTACTTCCGTTGTGTTCATTTGCTTATTTACTATTTAGTTATTTACCATTTACTATTTATTTTGACTCCTTGTTCCATACTCCTTATTCCTTGTTCTATTTCACATCAAAATCCCTTGCCCCCTTCTCCCATATCACGTAAGGTTCGCCGCCACCGTAGCGGCTCTGCGGATATGCCACGTAACCTATTACAGCTATCTTCACATTGGCATCGTAGCGTATGCTTTTCCCCACGTTTCCTTTCGGCTCACGTCCTTCTCCATGGCTAATAAAAATGAATAACTTGTGCCTGAACTCGTCGCGAAGCCGCTTATATTGTTCGTAGGTCAACCCCGTATATTGCAGCGAGTCAATGATCACAATGTCCGGGCTGCGTCGCTTACGCAGCCGCTCTTTTAGCTCTTCAATAGATTCCTTATCCAGGAATAAAATGTTGTTTTGTACCTCCGTCATGCCGGTAGCAATTACGCCGTTTTTAAGTGAGTCCGAAAGCCCCTCTTCCAGGCTGTTGAATGCTACCCGTGCGAATTTTGCTAAGTATTTGGCAAGCTGCAGCGCGAAGCGGGTTTTTCCGTTGGCGGAGTTGCCCCAAATGATCCATGTTCCTGTAAGTTCCGGCGATCCTATTGCCCGCAACCACTCCCCGTCAAAGCCGAGTTTATGCGGCTTAAAGCTTTTTATGTCGTTAACCGTCAGAGCTCTCTTCAATTTCATGCCTCAGGCTTTTTGGGATGACGGAATTCCGGTTCTGTCACTCCTCTTATCCCCTCTCCCCAGGGAGAGGGGGCAGGGGGTGAGGTATGGCTGGGGGTGAGGTTTTTTGTTACTATAAAGTCGCCGTTTTTTGGAGTACCTTGCCTTGCTATAGCATGTACGCGGCGTTTTACGCGCCTAAAATCGCTCTCTGAGTCGGATATAATATCCTGGATTATCCGGGTGTCTGTTACGCCGTTCGCTTCGCACACTGCAACTATATCGGCTGCCGTAACGCCCTTCAGCATTATACATTTGCGCCCAACACGGCTCCATATTTCGTTGTACCCTTTTTTATTTGCCAGCACGCCGCGTTTCAGATGCTTCTCAAGGTGATTAGTGGCACATAGTACGATCCCGCATTCGTCCTCCAGCTTATTGTATAGGGTAATAAACAGATAAAGAACGGCGTCGGTCAGTTTGTCGGCTTCGTCAAGCACTATCAGCGGATTCTCCAGCCTCTTTATTGTCGATGTGATCTCGTTCATCATTTCCGATATTCCCATGCCTTTGTAATCGCGTCCAATGGACATCAGCAGCTCCTGCATAAAGCTTTTTTTGTTCCAAAACTCGTTGCACGATAATACAAATACATTACGGTTGCTTCGCTGAAAATGTGAAATAGTAAAGCTTTTCCCACTCCCGGCATGACCGCATATTGCCATCGCCAGGGCGTTTTCTTTTGCATCGTTTAAAAGGAATTTAAGCAGTTTATGGTCGGTTGTCTCCACCAGTTCCCAGCGGTTTTCTTTGTACCCTATTTGCGACGCCACATTGCGCCACATTTCGTCCGATATAAGTTCCCATTTGCGGTTCAGCATTTGGCTAATCGTAGCCGACGATACATCCTTCAGGCTGTGCGCCGCTTTTGCCTGACTCTCGTAGCGCTCGCAGTATTCGTACAGTGCGTTTACAATTTGCTCTTTTTTAATGTTATTCATAATTCCCGTGTTAATAGTGTATTTTTTCTTGGTTCTTGATTCTTTGTTCCTTGTTCTTTGCTCCTTGTTCTTTGTTCTTTGCTCTTTGCTCTTTGTTCTTTGCTCTTTGCTCTTTGTTCTTTGCTCTTAGTATAATTTAAATGTATCGAATTCGTCGTTGTCCGTAATTTCTTCCGGTTCAGGTAGAATTCCCGCGTGTTGCGTCTTATCCCCTCTCCTCTTTCTCCCATCTCCTCCGGGAGAGGGGATGGGGGTGAGGTATGGGCGGGGGGTGAGGTTGTCCTTATGCTGCCCCCTGCTGTCGGTAATCATAAGCCGGTGAAGCATATTTACCTCATTAAGCATTTCGCGGATTCCGTCAACGTTTTCGGCACTCCTTGCGCGTCGTTCTGTAATGCTTTCGTCAAGTGCTTTATTGTAATTTCTCACGCGCTGCAGCTCGTCGCTGTCGCCCGGTTTACGCTCCTTAAGCGCCATAGGTTGCACATATTTTTCTTCCAATACATAGCGGAGCGTCTCGTCCTCGCTTACGGCCAGAATATGGCTTAAATCCTGCGGATCGTAGCGTACTTCCCAGCGTACTCCGGCATGTTCACGGAAGGTGATATCGAAGCAGTCATAAGCGCGGCGGATGCCGTTAATCGTCGGGTGAAGCCCCGATCCCTGAAGTAAAATTCGGTGCTGCGTCTTCTCGCCAAAATGGAACAAGTAATTTTCGTACGTCAGCGGAATTTTATCGGCTTCCGGCGTGTTAGCCCAGGCTTTTAAATAATCCTCACGCTTTGCCTCGCGTTCGCGCCACATCATTTGAGCCACCTGAGCACATACGCCGTCGAAATCCGGGAAGTCTTTTTTATACTTGTTCAGATATTCCACGTTCGGCTGCTTGTCCTTATTGCTGGTTATACCAAACCCGCTCCAGTTCGGCTGCATCTGGCAATATGTTTTGTTCAGATAGTTGAAGTATGGCTCTATTATTTTTGCCTTAGCATTTTTAGCCCTTGCGGGTGTATATTTATCGCCGAGCACCTCGTAAAATGGTGCAAGCTTTTTCATGGCGTAGTGGTCGCTCTGTATCTGATGCGCCCTGTACATCGTCCCCTCTCCTTGGGAGAGGGCGGAGGGTGAGGTAAATAGCTCTCGCGTGTGCCTCGCTGCATCGCGCAAGGCTTCTTTTATCAGCTCCGGCGTTTCGTGCGTACCCACGGCAAAGCCAAGCGGGTACTTACAGCAGGCGTCCAATATTACTACTACCACAGGTCGGTGGTGGTAAGTGGTTACAGAGTAGCCGGTCTTTTTATTGGTTTCTGTACGCTGATATAGCAGCTCAGCCTCCCACCCGTCCAGCGTCAGGTAATAGAGCGGGCAGCTCGGAGCCGAGCGTTTTACCTGCATACCTTTGCGGTTGCTGAATGCTACCGAACCCCGCCGGCCCGCATACGTAACAAGCTCCATTTTATCGCGCCACACAGCCACCGTGCGTGTAGTGATGCGCTTCCACATCAACCGTTCGGCTATCAGGTTATACATGCGTACTACCTGTGCGTTATCTAAGTTGCGCGGATCGGCCAATAGCTCCATCAGCAGGCTTTCCTTCACTTCGTCGTCCACCTTTGCCGCATTCGTGTTCAGGAAGTTCCGGTGGATAAGGCTCTCGTAACCTTCGGCGCGGTACCTACTCCAGCGCTCCTTCAGTCGCCTCCCGTTACCCGGTAGCGTGTGCGGATATTTCTTGCGGTCGAGCTGCATCACCGCGTCGGCTATCACCTCCCAGTAGCCCGATGTTTTATGTCCCAGTGCCGAGCGTTTTGCCTTTTTATCCGTAATCATTCGGGTAATAGCTTCCAGCACTATGGCATTCGCGTAGTATTCCCGCCGAGTTTCCGGTGGTAAAAACCGCCCGTCGGCAAGTTTGTAGCTGTCGAAGTAATGCGCGGCCTCCGCCGATGCCTGTATTCTTGCCTCCAGCTGGTTCGTTTTAACCAAATCATATGGGCTGCCACCGCACAGCAAGACTATTTTCCGCTTAAACCTTTCGGGCATACTCTCGTAATCTACCAGCGCCGGCGTATTGAGGCACCCACGACGAACAACGTTCAGATGCCCACGTTTGGCAAGTTTATCATAATTTGATTTTGAAACAACTTCATTCACAATCAGCCAGTTTGCCTCTATTGCCAGGTTATTATTAAAGTACTGCATATTGCGTAAATTTTTAATCTCTATTTTAAAAGCCCGTCTCTCCGGGCTGTCAATGTGCTTTCACATTTGTCAGGGTGTTTCGCGTCATCTTTCAGTTGGAGTCACCGGTTCTTTTCTCCGGTCGTCAGTGCTTACCATTTTACACATAATACCTGCGCCAACTTCGCCCTACTTCATCCGTCTCTCTCTCTTCTGGGGTTTTGTTGCCGGCGTTGGTTTCACCCAGCACCGGCCCGCCGTCTTTCCGGCTGTCAATTTAAATGCTTACCTTTGTGGTGTCTAATCAAAAAAGTTAAGCATTATGGAAAAAATTGTAGAATTACTTGCCGACTTAAATAAGAATGTTCATCTCCTTAACATTCAGCATCAGTCATTATTAGCAGTTCTTGAGCGCGAGATGCCGAATATTCACAGTCAGATTTTACTTGAATTTGATGACCTGTATAAGAAGTCTCCTGAAGTTTTGAAATATATTCAGCCGTCTTTACCCGATTTGCCGTAACATGATCCAAAAGCTTTTGATGAAGGCTTTTAGCTTCTTTAATTGAAGTACTCATAAGTTTTTGTATTAAAAAGTGAATATTTACGTTTTTCAAAAATCAAAAATTTTAAGCATTATGGAAAAATTTCCCGATCCTGAACTGGACTTATCGCTTGCTACGCCGATGGTTAATAAGGTAAAACACGAACTCGTTTGCCCTGTACACCATAAGCGTGTGCGCTTAGTTCTTGAGTACGACAACCACGGTGCTAATGCCCACATAGTCTTTTATTGCTGTCGCTACCATGCGGATACCGTGGCGAAGGCGCTGTACGAAATTGAGTTGATCAATAATGTAATAATCAAACAGCTGTAACGATTCTCCAAAATCGTTACCGGAGCGCATTGTCATTGTAGAGTCGGCTATTAGCTTTGGGTAAATTCGCTCACGGAGTGCCGTCACTTCGGCGTTCGTAAATTTACCACGGCTTTTAAACGCTGTCAGTAGTAATGTCCGGCAAGCGATAGTGCCGTTAAAGTCTGATTTAAGAACAGTTGTGCTTTTCATAAATTCTGTATTAAAAAGTGAATAATTAAGTTTCCGAAAAATAGCGCGGAAGAAATTCCGAGTGCCCACATACATATCCGCTTGTTTAGCGGGTCCGACAATAATTTGTCCCAAATAACATAAATCAGTGTTTTCATTTTATATCGTTTTTAAGATTCTTTTCCACCCCGTTCTATGGCCAACTTCCTTATTCTGCGCCCCAGCTCACTGTTCGTTTTTCCGCTCAGCGCATCTTTTACCGTAATGTGGCTTACGCCCATTAATTTTGCAATTTTTTGCTTTTCTCCATGTTTCGTAAGTATTGCTTTCATCCCTCCGGTACAATTTTGATTTTTATGTTGTATATTTACAGCCACTTTTAATTTTAAAAGACATTGCAAATATAATAGACTATTTTCTAATTACCAAGAAAAAAATAGACTATTTTCTAATTATTTTATGAAGGCAATTGATAGAATATATCAATATATTGAATTTAAAGGAATTAACAACTCTAAATTTGAGAAAATTTGCGGCATATCTAATGGATATATCGGCAAAATGTATACTCGAAATGCTGATATTGGAGAAACTATAATGCTACAGGTGTTAGAAAATTGTCCTGATATTAATATCGAATGGCTAATATTGGGCAATGGTCCCATGCTAAAAACAGAGAGCAAAAAAAATCCCCCGGATGGCAACTTATTACTTCAGAGGTTCGAGGAGCTTGTCGCCGAAAATGCACTGTTAAAAAAAGAATTGGAAGACTTAAAAAAACAGCTGGGGCGTGAGTAATCTTAACAAATTTTTCTCCCCTATTTTTTCTTTTTTTCGGGCAGGGAAGCACTCACACGCATTAAATCACATTTAAAATGTTATTAATAAGCCGTTTACGGCTTATTTTTTTGTTCAAAATGTGGCATTATGGGGTATTTTAAAGGCTGTTTTAACTATATTTTAACTATATTTTTGCCATTAAAGGGTATTTTAAACGCTGTTTTTCTCTGGATTTTGTCCGCCCATTTGTCCGCCCATTTGTCCGCCCATTGCTGTTTTTTGCATAAATTGTATCGTTTCTCACGGCAGTATTTTAGGCTAAAAATCCACGTAACTTTTTACCCGCACACAATAAAAAAAGGCGCTAAAATCTGTGTTTAGAGCCTTTTAAAACGCTTTTAAAGAAAAATTAAACCCAAGTGTAAGAGTATCCTCCTATATTGGCTAATAATTAAACATAAATTCAAGCAAATGCACGTTTTGTTTTTTCCTTATATTTTGTATTTGTTTGTTAATCAGTTGTTTATTTATTAATTAAATGTACATTTTGGTTTTCTGCCCGTATATTTCACGAAGCATTCAGATTCATATATTTAAAGTTATTACAACCGTAAAGGTTGTCGTTGGAAACATGCATTTCCACAGATTTAAGTTTGTCATTTTCAAACAAACTTTAGGTGTCCAATGAGTACAAGGTTAATTTATACTCCAAATAAATTTCTCATTTTCGATAAATACGTATCATAGTTTTTCGTATTCAAGTATTCTGTCCGTTACTGTTGTTCACGTACAAGAATAATTTTTAGTTTTCTAACTTGTGTCCATATCGGTTGTTATTTTTTTTTTCGGCTTGCTGCCAACGACTGAGGCTATGCGCATCCTGCGGTTTGCGGGAGCTTCACTGTCGCACTGCGACAAAGTGAATGCGGGCGCAAAACCTGCGAAATCCACGTCAGCCAGCAGGTGTGCATAGGCGTGTGTTGGCAGCTGGCCGTTCAGTCGTCATACAGTCGTCATTTAGTTTTGTCGTTTTAATTTTCTGGTTGTCATTGCAATAAGTCTGTTTTGTTTCTTGTCTTTTCTTGTCAGCCAGCTGAAATATACCGAAAAACTTATCTAAACGCACAAAGTTAAAAAAACACACTCTCCACAGTTCATTGTTTTTTTTGTTTCAAATCGCACTTAAACTGTCTAACCGAGCAAAAAAACAATGTACTGTGACCGCTCTGCCTATTATCAAAAAGCTATAAAAGCCACTGCAAGACTTTTGGAAATATACTATAGCTTGCTGTGGCTTTTTTGCTTTTTGGGTGCTTAGTTGCTCTACTTCCTACTAACAAGCTCATATGTTAATGATTTCTCACTTCATATGAACTTCCACTAGTACATTCAAACCCTGCATCAAAAGTAATTTCCTTACAATCAAAAATCACATTTGCGCCATTATTAATAAATACGTCCCCAAAGGATTTGGCTGTTGTTACATGATTTCCAATAAAGATATTTTTGCCACCAACATATCGATTTGTGAATACAGTTTCATTTTGGATATAAACATCTTGACTGTAATCTACTATCGTTCCATTTCCAGTTTTAGCTATTGAAGATGAACAAGAAGGAACTGAAAATAAAGCAGGATTTACACCATAAATTGCCCCCTCTTCCAAAACGATTAAACTTGTGTAGTCCTGAAGATTAATATTTGCCCCTGACTCAACACAAATATAACCACCTGATTTAATTACAATTTTAGCATTGCCTATTAGATTAAGATTTGCACCTTCTTTAATTAGTAAAGTAGAACCAGATTCAATAGTTATTATACCACCATTTTGAACTGAAAGTGTTGAACTAGTTTTCAAAACAAGAGAACTTTTTTCTTTTACTAAAAGAGCTGAATTCGTTGCCAGATTACATATTGAATTTGACTCACAAGTCAAGAATGTTGTTTTAGCAAAGTAGTTTGAGACAGGATCTTTGTCAATTTGATTTGGAGTTTTGTTTTGTTCAAGTGTTATAGTTTTTCCTTGTAACAAATTCAATTGTTCCTTTAAAACAATATCACCTGCCCAATCTACATCCTGTTTTATATCATAATCATCCCAACGTACTTTTACCATATACGACTTCATCCCTGTATTAGTTGGATAAGGATCAATCATTTGGATACTTAATCCAGTGAGATATACTTTTCTAGTATCTTTCTGAGAGTTCGATGCATAAAAATTCACTGAAGAACAGCCGTTACATCTATATTGTACAGAATGAAATGTTGTTGTATTAACGGCTGATGGATTTGATGAAATATCTAAGGACACACCATCAAAGGTCGGAATATAAGGGTCTAATTTATCTACACACCAAGGAAAATTATCATATAAAGTATCATTCTTTAGTTTAGATCCCATGTAATTATAATTAAATAAATGCTGTAATTTAGGATATGATAAATCACCTTTATATACCTCAGTTAAATCATTTATTCCCATAAAAGGATTTTTACTGATATATTCAAATCTCGGTCTGCCATTAGGACCAGCCCAAGATAAGCAGTCATTATACATACCAATTTGACTTACATTATAATTACCTTCTGCTGAAATTTGTCTTAAATTATCCTTCTCATCATAAGGAAATACTAAATCTTTAGTAGTGCTTTCTAAAAGATCCTTACCTACTTGATAATAACAAAAGATCCCAGGTTGATTAAAATTTCTACAACTTTCATTAATAAAATTGTAATTGTCCAATTTATTATTTTTACCACATTGATGATTTTCAAGCCAGATATATTGCTCAGATGATGATTCTGTGTCTTTAAAAGGGTATTTTATTCTTATTGCATCACCTGTTGTTACGAAGTCTCTTAAATTAAAAATGCGTTCACCCGAAAATTGTGTATTAATTTCACTATTTTGTCCATCACACTCAATCTGAAAATTATTATTTGCAGGATACCAACCAAGCCTCCATCTTTCATATCCATTACAAGATCTTAATCCACCACCAAATAGACCTCCATAACCTCCCATCTGAATACCTAGAAATGTATTCGTATAGCTATCTCCTACATGGTTTCCTCCAGAAGTATGAAATTCATTTCCTCCTAAAAAATAATGAGCTATTTCATGTTCAAGGATACTCTTACCACTAGCAATATTACCACTTCCTACACATTGATAAGTACCAGCTTTGTAACCATTAGCATCGGTATTATAGTCATAATAACTACCACCTATATTTAGCTTTTCACTTGGTCCAACATAAGAATAACCTTGTCCAGAAACTATCGAACCATAGCTTATGGTAGTGTTTCTTAATAAGAAGTTTATTAAGTCAATTTTATTGTCTGAAATTAATGATTTTACTAATCCTTTATTGCTCAAAGAACAAAAATCATAATCGCTGATACTATCATGGTTGTATAATGAATTTAAACCACCATTCTGATTAATATAATTGATAACAGAATTCATTAATGTGTAATAGTTAAATGAGCTACCTGGATTATTGGGTGTTATCCGCGATTGTTTAATATTTACGACCGTAAAATCACTCAGCATAATTAGCTGATTAAAAGATGATTCCGCATAAAATCTTGTTACACATCCATTGTAAGGAGTTGAATTGTCGACATCAAATAAATTGAGTAAATAGTTTGGGAGATTATTATTAATACCTTCGGAGGTTGTATATCCCCATGCATCACCCGTATTTGGTGCTGGATTAGAATCTGGCGTCTGGTCATAAATAATATTTACTGCGATAGTCAATGCTCTGAAGGTTCCATTTGTTGGAAAAAGAGCCCCATTCTTACTGCAATAAGTTGTTGTGCTTGTACTAGTTGTACTTGGAGATTGCATTGCTGTTGAAGTACCATTGCTAAGGCAATACGTTTCATAATTGATTTGTGATGAAGCATAAAAACTTAAAAACAGCGATATTATAGTTATTGTTTTTTTCATCTTTTATTTGTTTATGAGATTATTTTCAACGACTTATATTCATTATTATCAAGATTGAAAATTCGCAAGAAATAAATTCCACTTTTAAGTTCTGTAATCGGAATTTGAATTGATTGTTGGTTTACACTACTTGATTTTTGTATTGCTCTACCATAAATATCGAATATCTCCCAAGTTCGTTGAGCCATTCTATCGAAACTGATATCTATATAATCTGATAGTTTCTTAATTTTATAAGTGTCGGCATCTTTTTCGTCTATTTTAGTATCAGTACATCCACAAACTTGAGTATTGAAAAAATACAAACTATTTGAATAGCAGATTAATATAGTCGGATAGCCCCCATAAGTCATTAGTTGAAAAAAGTTTCGATTAATGCCGATACTTTCGATAAATGTAAGGTTATCCCAAGCTGCATTAAAGTTTTTAAATAAAATTCTTTTTAACCCGTTTTCATATATGATACTCTCAACAGTATCACTTCCCAATATGGGGAATATAAATTCATCTCCAACTTTAAGATTCATGTCAGCAATCAGATATTCTACATTGTTAATCCCATCCAATAGGTAAAGCTTTGAAGAATCGTTGTTTTGCCTAATAAAAAAATTCGTTAAACCAATAAATTGACTATAATCTCTCCATTGTTGATTTACATTTATAAATGGAGCTTGAGGAACAAAATATATATCCCATAGCTTCTTATAGGTCATTTGATTAATTATGGTATCGCCGTAAGCATCAACTTCCTCAATCATGCAGCCGTCTTGAGGTGAGTAATATAACCATTTAGTTACCTCAGGGTGAATGAATGATTTGTAGCTTTCTTGTCCAAAAGATAATAAAGAAATCAATAGGCATATAAAAAAAATAATTTTTGTTTTCATAGCTTTCAATATTAATTTGTTAATATCATTCTCTTTGTGTCAATCACTTTACCATCAGTAATTAAAGCATAAAGGTACATACCTGCATTAAACTCAGACCCTTGAATAGTTATATTAGATTTGCCTCTTTCGTTTATGGGGTAGCTTTTTAATTGAAGTCCATTCATATCATAGACATAGATAGTCGCAGTATTAACAGTTGTTGGCAAATAAATGCCAATAGTAGTTGCCATGCTGAATGGATTTGGAACATTTTGGTCTAATACAGGATACGTAAGTGGGTCAGTTTCGGTGATATCCGTTGAACTTGATTTTACTTTTGAAGGGCTTGATGATGATTTTATTGATAGATTTGCAACTTCATTTTTTAGCGAATCTATTTCAGATTGCTGTTCTTTCATCCCTTCCACCAAGATTGCAATTAAATCGGTATATGCAATTGCTTTTGTCCCATTAACGGATGTACGTACTACTTCAGGAATGATTTTCTCCATTTCTTGAGCCAGAAAACCAATTCTTTCCATTTTCTTATCTTCTTCAGCAATCTTCTCCATTATATTTTCATCTAATTTAGGAAGCTTATCTGTTTGTGGTTGGTGGCTTTTGCTTTTGTTATCTGTAGTATCGGTTATATCTTTAGCGTTCGCGTTATTTGTATTCTTTGTTATTACGTTTTCAGTAATATCACATTCCTGTTCTTTATATTTATAAGTGACGCCACGCATCTTCATTATTTTCTGCATAGGGCTTTCAATGGTTTTAATATCAGTTTTAAGAGTTGAGTCAGATGTTATTAATATACCATTAGTGTATGCAGTCCCATCTCCCTTTACATAAAAGTTGTAATTATTATATCCATAACCACTGGCAAAAGGGATACTTGTGCTTCTCCAAACTCTTGAATAGATTGATATACCATTTGTTGTAGAACTGTTATGTGATGACAATATTCCAATTCCATCATTTGTAAAAGTATTAGCATACAAACCTACTGGAAAATAGCCTCCACTTTGATTAACATTGAGTGTCCCTCCATATTCGCTCATACGAGTTATATCTCCAATATTTATTGCCCCGAACAGAAATCCGATTCCATTCTCAGGAGTACTTTTTTTATCCGTCAAGAATGTGTAAAACTCATCGGTTGTAAGCTTTAAAGCTGTTTCGTTCCATACATTTTTATAAATACAAAAACCTGACGTTTCACCCGGTTCAATATTCATCTGGATATCTGCATTGTTAACCGAGCTTGTTTTTAGACCAATTTTACCGTTACTTAGAACTTTTAATTGAGCATTTGTTCCGATTGTAACAAATGATAAGAGAATTCCGATTGTGATTTTTTTTATTTTCATAATAGTTTGATTTTATGAATACCTCAACTCTTTTTGATGTATTCTGATTGAACTTATACTTAATATTTGTTTGTTGAGATTTCGAGAGTTAAATTTGATATTCTTTCTCCCGCATAGTTTAATTAAAATTGCAATTGTTGTTGCATAATTCTCCTTTCTTATTAAAGTTTTGTGATTACTATAGTTTTTTTGAAGAAAATATCATGTTTTATTAGTTTTAATTTCAATCGCTTGTAGTTTACTTGTCATGTTATTTCATTTTAGGTAACGTACGTTTTATTTTTTTTTCGGCTTGCTGCCAACGGATGGCGGTATGAAATCGTTGGGGATTGCGGGCTACTTTCCTGTCAAGTTACACCGAATTTGATGCGTGGCAGAATGTTTGAATAACCACCTAAACCCCAATGTTTTATACCGCATGTTACCGCCTGGTGTTCTGTCTTCCAGTCTTGTAAACCATTGTCTTTATTCAATTTCCGTGTCATTGTCATTTTACTTTCTTTTTTTCTGTCGGCTCGTGTGTCAGCGTTTTTTTATTTTTTAAGTGTCAGCAAATTTTTTAAAACAATTTTTCTCGGTGCGTTGGCTTTGCTAGCTCTTTGACAAAGTTTTGGTTTCAGCTTTGGCTTATAGGGCTTTGGCAATGTGCTGGCTAATCAAAACTTCTATTTAGCACCTTTTCTGTTTTAGTAAGAGGTACATTTTCTTCACTAGAAAAAACTTCAACGTTTTCTTTTCCAGCTTGTTTTGCTCGACTTTTAGCCCATTTTCTTAAAAAGTCAATTTGGTCTTTCATTGTTTTTGATAATGGTACTGTTTCTTTTATGGCATTTAATAAATGTATTATCTGAAGTTTTGGTTGATCAGGATTTTCTGTGTATGCTGCAAACATTGCCTCTTTTACACATTCTTCAATCTCAGCACCATTAAACCCTGCTGATTCTTTGGCTAGTTTGTCAAGTCCAAAGTTCTCAGGCTTTTGATTTTTCTTAGTCAAATGTATGGAGAATATGCTTTTGCGGTCCTCTTCATTAGGTAAATCAACAAAGAAAATTTCATCAAAACGCCCTTTTCTCAACAATTCAGGTGGTAATAATGAAATATCGTTTGCTGTTGCTACAACAAAAACTGGTTGCGTTTTTTCCTGCATCCAAGTCAGAATAGTCGAAAATATGCGAGCGGTTGTTCCTCCATCCGTTGCACCACTACTTTGGCTGCCTGATAATCCTTTTTCAATTTCATCAATCCAAAGAACACAAGGCGCAACGGCTTCGGCTGTTGCAATGGCTCGGCGGATATTGTCCTCGCTACTGCCAACAATTCCTTGAAATACCTTTCCAATGTCCAAACGTAACAAAGGCATATTCCACAACGAAGCAATACATTTTGCTGTCAAACTTTTACCGCAACCAGGTACACCTAAAAGCAATAAACCTTTCGGCTCAGGCAAATGCCATAATTGCGCTTTAAAATCATATGCCTGCTTTCGTTTTTCGAGCCAACTTTTAAGAAAACTCATGCCGCCGACATTACGCAGTTCCTCGTTTACCTGAAAATAGTCCAATAATCCACTTTTTTTTATGATTTGTTCCTTTTCCAATGCAACAGTACGAGGGGAATTAACATCGAAGTTGTTTTTGACTGCGGCTAAACAAAACGCTAAATCCGCTTCCATTACTGTCATACCCAATGCGGCGTCAATCAATTTCTTTTTTAAATCATTATCAATTTCTGCTTTAGTACTTTTGGCAACATTTAGCAAAACTTGTTCTAAATCAGTTCTACCCGGCAGTTCAAGTTCAACAACAGTAATGTATTTTTCCAACTCAACAGGTAAGGTCAATACAGAGGAAACAATAATAATGTGTTTCCTAAAAAAACGTAATCGTTCTGCTAATTGACGAAGAAGGATTTTAATGTTTCGTTCAGATATAAAATCGTGAAAATCTTCTAAAACATAAATTTCAGCATCGTCTTTTTCGGACTGCAAAATAATGTGTTTTAATAATTCTTCGGGGTCTTCCTTTTCTGTAATTGGCATTATTTTACCATCGCTCAAATCTCGTCTGCGTAGTCCATCTACACAGTTCCATTCATAAAATTGATAGTTTTTATTCAAAGATTTGGCAATACCTCTTAACTTCTGCTTTGTTCTGTCATATTCAAACGAAGTAAGGTAAAATACGGGATAATATGCTTTTAGCATATCTTGTAATTGTTCAAAAGAACTATTTATTTTTTGTACTATCATGCTATTTCTTATTTAAAGTCTGAATTTGGATTGTATTAATCATTTTGTCCTTGTATTTCAAGGGGATTTCTTTTTTTGTCATTACTCGTTTTGAGCTAAAATTCAGGTCTATCCCATCCATTGCAGCATGTGCAAGCGTATTGACGTCTGAGGGTAAATAATTCGAATCACTTACAACTGTTCCATCACTAAGAATTGTAAATTTGATTTGACCAATTGGCTCACTTTCGTTTTTGTCTTTACTTCTACCAACCATAAAAAAACTGATTTTCTCTTGTTCGGTTGAAACAAATTTGTCATTACTCTTGAAAGTAAATCCTTTTTTCTTAAACTCGTTAATAACGGTCGTTTTTGAATATTCCACATTGAGTTCATTGTAAATGCCCTGCAATTGATTTACATAATCAATAGTGTTGCCCATATAATAAGTGTTGTAGGTTACATCGTTACCCTTTACTTTAATGGCAAACTCGTTGCCGAATGATTGCTTAACACCAATGTCAGTAATTAGGAGTTCATCGCCTCGTTGGGTATATTTCCAATTCAGTTTTTGGCAAGCTTCTCTTAGACACTCCTGATTCATTACAGAGGTGTTGCGAACAAATTTTGAAGTTTCAAATCTTGACATAATTACCTCCGTTTCTTGGTGAAAATTTTATTATTAGAATTGGGTTTGAATGATTTATTTTTGTCAAAATTAAATACTTTCAAATCACTAATCAGCCTTATAACTTCCTGCATTTCGACCAATTCACTAAATTCAGAAAATTCATTTAGTAGGGTGTTTAATCTGCCCTGAATGTTTCGTTTTTTGTCTAATGAAATGGGTTGTTTAGAAAGTTCCAATGCCTCTTTTTTATAGTTTTTGATTTCGCCTTTAATATATTGTTCACGATACATTTGCAAATTATCTTCTTTTGCATCTTGCAACTGTTGATATTTCTCGTCGAAAACATCAATCCCTTGATTGATAAATGGTTTTAATTTTCCATAATCAGAATTTTTAACCTTTTGCAAAAATGCCTTATCTATTATTTCTGGTGGATTTATACATAAAGCATTGAAATCTTCAACAGCATGATTCAGATACTTCACACCGAATTGCGTAAAAATATCGTAATAAACGCTTTCCTTTTCATCATCCCAATCAAGTTTAGTCATTTCTTCCTGACGTACATTTTGTAAACCCTGCTTAACAAAGAATGATAGAATATTGTAACTTCCTGTATAATACAGATTACTATCGCCATTGTTACGCAACCATACTCGCTTGTAATGGAAAGGTGGTAATTGATTTATATAGAAGTTTTGATACTTCTTTTCTAATTCCAACAATTTGTTTAATGCTTCCTCGTCAGCCATAACATCTGTAATGTTTTCAGGTTCCGAATAGGCTACAAAAATTCGTCCTCCTTTTTGCAGGTACTTTTCAAAAAACTGAACCCTGCGAAGTGTTGCATATTTTTTTATCCAAGGACTAATAATCCATAAATCATTTGCCGTTTGGTCAAACAAACGCTTCAATTCTACTTCAAATTCAAGAGAATTAAAATGTCGTTTGATTACAGAAACTTGCTTTTGTATCTCTTTTATTTTTTCAATATCCTGAGTCTCAAAGGCAGTTTCAATTTCTACTTGCTTTTGAATTAGTTCGCTTTCAACAGCAATTTGTTCTTCATGTTTTACTTCGTCCGTAAATTCTACAGAAAAATCTTCATCTTCGCCAACTTTAACAAGTTTTTCGAGCAATTTTAATTTCTCGTCTTCCAATTTATCGAAGGCATCAGAAAGCGAATCAATGATTTTGTCTTGCTTTTCATCATATACAAGTGAACGAATAGTATTATCCCTAAAATTTTCTAAAAGCACTACCCATACTTTGGCAACATATCCTTCAATACCTTTCGGCTCACAAGACTGTAATAGAAAATTCTTTTTAGGAAAATGAATTTCGGGGGCTTGTAACTCTGCTAAAGGCTTAACATCTTCAATATTTTGCGGTAAATTCTCGTGTTTAAAAGATATTTGTTTTTCGCTTCTCAAATTACTAAATACCTCTTTAGCTTTTTCTTTAACATCACCAACGGCATCAATATATAAATCAAATTGCCTAGTGAAAGTAGAAAATTTTACCCCATTTTTTGCATACTCAATTCCGACATCAGTAAGCCAATAAACGCTTTCATCGCCATCAATCATCTTATCTCTTTTGAGTTCGTTGATAGCGGACAAAAGAATTCCTTTTTCGGCGGGGTCGGTTTCTATATCAAGCCCCAAAATATCTCCAATTGCTTTGGCAGAAAGGTTACCTGTAAGTAACAAATCGCAAATAACTTCATCAAATAAATTGAAGTCAACTGGTTGTGAGCAAGTGCCCTCAAATTTAGTAACTGTATAATGCCATTTAAAATCAGAAAATCCAATAATTCGTTCAATCAGTTTCTTTTGTTTACTTGCAGCCTCAATGATTTTTAGTTCCAAAGGAACTTGCTCTGTCGTCTGCGCTTCTGTTTTTTTTGACTGTTTTGTCGGTGATTTGGAATTATTGTAAGATTTCTGCTTATCAGCGACATATCCAGAAATATTGTTTTTGAGAAAATCAAAAATTTCTTCCGATAATTTTTCATTAGGGTTTTCTTCGCAGTCGTATCCATTTGAATTTAGAAACTCCGCGATTGTAGAAATTCCAATATTTAGTTCTTTTGCTATTTTCGATAATCTTTTGCTCATACTCTTATAAATTTTGGAGTTGTGCAATATCAACCCTGTGCATCTTTTGAATGGCTTCGGCGTACTCGGATTTATTTGCAAAATGTCTTTCATTGCCTATGACAATCAACAATCGTTTTGCCCGAGAAAAACCAACATTTACACGCTGTAACTCTCTTGCAAAACCTAATGCAAACGGATATTTTTTATTTGGTACTTCTTTACCGTTTAAATCAATCTGCCTGTCGCTTCTAACAGTGGAAATAATAATGATATTTCTTTCCATACCTTGGAAGCGGTCAACAGTATTTATCCTGAAAGGCAGTTGAAATTCATTTTTATATTTGTGCTGTTCAAAATTCCTCCACTCGTTTTTAGTAAATGTCGGATACATTGCATTTCTGATTTTCTGCATTTGAGGCATATAGTAAGTAATGATACCTATTTCCTTGTCTTCTTCTTTGTGAAAAAAATCAAGATATTCTTTGAATCCTTCGGCGTGTGTTAATGCTCGGAGAACTGCTTGAATGGCTTTTACTTCACCATCATTCTCATACGAAGTGCCAATTTTCTTTTCGGGAGTTTCTACATTTACCCAAATTGCATGATTCTGTGGTGAGATAAAGGGCTGCGAATTGAATCCGTGCCAACGACTTGCTTTTATTGCCAAATCTTCTATGTTCATTTCGCCGCGAATGCCACAAATAAGTCCATTTTCTAATTCTTCTTGGTCTTTGTAGAATTGAGAAATACAGTTCATTATTTGCTCGTGCATACGGAATTGGGTGTCCAAACTTGCAACAAAATTCTTCGGGGCATTAACAAACAACTTTTCAAATTGAGATATTTTGTAATCATCTTTTGTCCAATTTTCTACAAGTTGTTTAGCTCCAACCGCTTCTAAAGCCTCACTAAACTCGTTTTCGTCAATCATTGGCGGTAACTGCTTGTGGTCGCCGATAATAATTACTTTTTTTCCTAATGTAAGAGGTAAAACAAGTTCAGGAGGGGTTGCTTTACTTGCCTCGTCCATTATTACTAAATCAAATTCTGGTTCTCCCTGTGTTTCTTTATTCTTTTGAAACATTGATTGATATGCTTCAACAAAGTTACGGCTACCGCATTCGCTACAAGTTGCAGCAAAAACATTGACATTTTTGAAGTATTCGGAAGCAAAGGTGCTTTTTATCAAAGAATCCCTATCCTTCAAACCCTGTTTCCACTTTGTTGTTGCCTTTTGATATGCTGCGTTGTCGCTGCATTTTTTGCTCACGTTCTTCACCCATTCACAAATTGCATTATCGGAGTTAATTGTTTCCTCAGTTGAATTTGGTTTGGCTGCAAGCCATTGTTTTAATCTTTCGTTGGAATAGACCTTACCTTCGTCCTCAAACTTGTCAATGTTTCCTATGCGAATGGGGCGGACAAGTTTTTTACCTTTCAAACGTTCCAAAGCATTATCAACGGCAAGGTTGGTTTGCGAAGTAATAAGTATTTTTGCTTCCGGCTCTATTAATAGTGTTTGCCAAATAATTTCGGCAATTACAGTTGTTTTACCCGTTCCTGGAGGGCCTTGTATTAGAGCTACATCTTTCGTAAGTAATGACTTGGCTACTGCTTCCAACTGTTTGGGCTGATTTTTCAACAGTGGCTCATTCAAATTGGAAAGTATCCGTTTCTTTTCTTCCTCTATGTCTTCGGAAAATTGTCGGGCTGTGTTGGGGTCAAACAAGAAGTTAGAAAGATTTTTATTGGCAGGAAAACCAACTTTATTTCCAGGCTCTGTAACTTTCTTCATTGCCTTTATCATTCTGCCTATATTAGTAAGTTCGCCCGGAAAAATTGGTTTGATATAGCCCTTCTTTATTTCTTCTAGTGCTAATCTTTCATCTTCCTTTGCATTGAGCATGTCATCAAATCTGTCAGAAATGCGAAATTTTAGTTTTTCACGCTCTTTTCTGATTAAAGTTCCAATTTGTTTTCCCTCTCTGAAAATAGCATCATCTCCATATGATTCTAATGCTTGATTTAGTTTTTCTCGTTCTTCGGGTGTGAGATAAATAAATGTGGCTTGTCGAACATTATTTACAACTTCCTTTTCTCGTTCAAGTTCAAGTGTTTCATTCTTGATAAACTCGTATGTCGTTCTACCCAAATCGTTTTCAAAACTGTAATTCAATAAATTTTGATAGGGGTTGCAAACTTCTGATATTACTTGCTTGAAATCATCTCTTTCTGCTTCAGTTTTGAAATTGTACGTGAATAAAATCCTTGTATGATTTTTCAATACATCATACTCGACTTTGTATTGTTTGCGCCGAATTTCATTTTGGATTTTTCCAATAATGCTTTGCCGTTGATTTTCAAGGTCGGTTTTAAATTGCAGAAAGAATGTTGGTTTATATTCTTTATTCTCCAAACTTACATTCGGAAACGCCTGTTTTATCCTATCTATTTGGGTATTGTATTCAGAACTATTTATAGCATTAATTGTTAAAATGGATTTGGCAATATCGAAATTGGTTTTACCTTGAATATCCGTTTTAGTTTTAAAATCACGCAATTTGTCGATATTTCGTTTTTGGGAGAGGACAAAATAGTATTGGGTTGGCAATCGCCTAAACGACAAATCTTCATTAACATTCTTAATATCTTCGAGTATTTTTTTACTTTGATAGTTTTGCAAGTTAGTTGCAGAATAAGTATTGCCATTGATTTCAAGCCCCTCAACTTCTTTCAACTGATATTTCATATTAGTTGAAAATTTTGTTATTGTTTTTTCAAGGTGTAAGCCTTCTTCTAAAAAGTAGTCGGGCTTGAGAAAAGTACCCACTTCTATAAGCAAGTTTTCTTTGTCTGTTAAACGGACTTTTGCTAAATTCAGACCTTTTTCTTGCAGTTTTGATTTTACTCGATTGAAAATTTGAGGTGTTATTTCTCGTTTCTCAACTTCAACTTTAAGAGAAATGCTATTGTTCTGCTTTAATTCTAAAATAAAACTAAAATTATCATTTACAACCTTTTGTATATGAGGGAAGTCCACTTCTGCAATATCCAAATAGCCGTTATCATCAATATGTACTTCTATTTGATAATCAGACAATAAAATTTCCTTTAATTGTAATATTATTTCGTCTTTTGAGGAAATATCAGAATACTTGAAGTTCAAATCACCAGAAATATAGTGAGTTGGCGAATCTTTGGAAATGTCGTAAAAATACTCGGCTGCTAAATTGGTTATTTTGTCTTTTTCTTCTTGACTTAACTCACGATAGTTTGAAAATTCAATGAATGCACGGTTTTCGCTAACGCCATAATCTTCCAGCTCATCAACATTGAAATAATCTTCTATATCCTTTTCAAACTGCTGTGTCAAATCCTTTTCATTGATAAAAATATCAATAAAAGTTGCTCTCTCATTGCCATTTGATTTTTCAGTGTATGGTTTGCTTATCTTTTGAATTTTCCAAACTTGTTCTTTTTGTTTCACAAGTTTTTTAAGAGCTATTACATAATTTTTCCAAATTTCTTTGTCCTTTTCCTTGTTTATATCAACGGTGGGGATATTAAGAGTTTCTATTGTTCTGAATAAATTTTGGAAAGCGGTCGATTTTGTACCATCCTTTGAATTTAGATTAACAATACGAAATGAACTATTACATTTATAAGTTTCTTTATTTGGCTCGGTAAAAAAAGGTATTTCTTTACTCTTTCCAACAAAGTAAGAAAATACTTCTGTAAATGTATCAATCTTATCTGTCCAAAGAACTACGCTTAGTTCGATTGCCTTTTCATTTTCAATAGGGACAATTATTTTATGTCGAGAACGATTGTTTTTTTCGTCGCTTTTTTGTTTTTGAAAAAAACAAAAAATTGGTTTTGAAGTTAAAACACGCTTAACCTGCTCAAACTTTAGTGTATTGTTTTCGTTTCTTTCCCAAGTGTCTGCAAAATCGTCCTTAAATTTTAAAACGATATCCACCAGTTCATCTGATATACCTTCAAAATTGGAGGGTGTAAAACTTCTTGTAAATTCTGTCATTTCAATTAATCTAAATATTTTACAATGAAATTTTTCTTGCAGGCTGGCAAAATTGCACTCTTTGACAAAGCTTTGGTTGCAGCGCTAGCTTGTGGGGCTTTGGCAATGTGTGCAATGTGGGTCGGCAATTGTTTTAAAAAATGTGCGGTGGCAAAAAAATAAAAAACATTGGGTCGGCTTGAGTGTCGGCTCTTTGTTCTTGTCAATATTTCGTTTTTCAGTCCTTTCACAATGGTTTACTTTTAATTTTCTATCTGTCGTTGTCTGTTTCCTACACTTGGCGGTAACGACCGAGGCTATGGGCTTGGGCGGCCTGCGGGAGCATTTCCTGTCGCAATAGCGACAAAGGAAATGCGGGCGCAAAGACTGCCAAAAGCACATTAGCCGCCCAAAGCGCATAGATACTATGATTAAATCCAAATAATTTTGCAATTATTTTTAAAAATTA
>CAYNGF010000020.1:0-44676 GCA_964396515.1 uncultured Paludibacter sp. | reverse complement strand
CAAGCACTTTGTTTTTCTTTTTTGGTTTCATAGCTTTTTTTTGATTATATATTTAATATTTTTTTAGTAGTGGTTAACCAGGGACAAGCGGTATCCTGACCGCTTGAAAAGATTAATAATAAAGAAAGCGACAAAGTTGTCGCTAGTACATTGTTTTATTAAATTTATTACTTAAAACTTATAGTCCTTTCGCCATTTTCCATTTCTTCTATATCTACATTTACAAATGAGTCGGGTAGGAGAGGAGCAATGTTTTCTGACCACTCGATAAAACAAAGATTTCCACTGTATAAATATTCTTCTGCTCCCAGGTCGAGTGCTTCCTGAATTTTGGAAATTCTGTAACAATCGAAATGATAAATAATTCGTCCATCTGCGGCTTCGTATTCATTCACTATTGAGAATGTAGGTGAGTTTACTGTTTCTTTTACTCCAAGCTCTTCGCAAATTGCTTTGATAAAAGTTGTTTTTCCCGCACCCATTTTTCCGTTGAACAAAAAAACTTTTTTATCGCCTATTTTTTCTATAAATTGAAGGGCAATTTTATTTATATCTTTTATCGATTTTATTATTAATTCCATTATAATTTTCTATATCTGTTTTTTTATATGTGTTCACCTTTTTTTATTACCTGTTTCAAATTACTTGAAATAAGTTTTCTATTTTAGGTAAAATCTCTTTTTAGAGCTTTTTATAGTCCAATATTTACTCAAACCAGTACGATGAAAATCGAATATTAAAATCTCAGGGCTTCAAATGGCCGTTAAAATGCTCGTAAATAATTGAAGCTCTGTGTTTTCCAACAATTTTTTCAATATCCACCAATTTTGCCAATCTAAGTCGTTTTATGCTTTTAAAATGATTAATCAGTTCTATTTTTGTTTTTTCACCTATCCCGTGAATTTTATCAAGTTCGGAAACCGTTTGATTTTTGCTTCGTTTCTCACGATGAAATTTTATTGCAAATCGATGAACTTCATCCTGCATTCCTGCAAAAAATTTAAATAACTGGTCAGTTGGTTTCAGACCTACAGATTTTGGAGGGAATCCGATTAACACTTCATTGGTTTTATGCTTGTTGTTTTTAGCAAGTCCGGCAATGGGAATATTTAATTTCAACTCATCAAAAATTACTTTACGAATTATTTCCATTTGCCCGATTCCACCATCGGCAATAATTAGATCGGGTAGGGGAGTTTCTTCTTTAAGTATTCGGGAATAACGCCGCAAAACCACTTCCTTCATCGAAGCGTAATCATCGGGACCTTCAACTGTTTTGATAATATATTTTCTGTAATCCTGTTTCGATGGTTTACCTTTTTTATAAACAACACAAACTGCAACTGCATCGCTCCCTTGGATATTTGAATTATCAAAGCACTCGATAGTCATTGGAATTTTTTCGAGTTGCAATTTTTCTTTCACAGCTTTCAACAGCTGCATTCCACGTTGTTCAGGATTTAGTTTTTCAGTTTGTTTTAATTTCTCAAGTTTATATAGTTTTACATTTTGTTGTGCGAGGTCTAACAATTTTTTTCTGTCGCCCTTTTGAGGAACCGAAACTGTAATGCCCTTTATTTTATAATCTATATTAAAAGGTAAAACAATTTCTTTTGATGCACTTTTTAGTCTTTCCCTTAATTCGACAATAGCTAACGACAAAATATCTTTTTTGGTATCAGAAATGTCCTGCACATTTTCTTCCACTATGCGTTTGCGATATTCAATAGTTAATCCCTGTACTATGGCACCTTTAGAAACCCGAATAATACTTATATATGAATTTTTTTCATCTTCATCGTACCCAAAAACATCAGTATCTTCTAAAATTGTATTTGAGATAATTGATTTCGATTGGTAATTTTGTATTAAATCGTATTTAGCTTTAATTTTATTTGCTTCTTCAAAAAATAATTTCGAAGATAATTCCATCATTTCTTCATAAAGAATTTTACTTATTTTATCTGCATTTCCTTTAATTATTTCACGAATTGCATCAATATGTTTTCGATATTCGTTTGCAGATTCCTTGCCTTCACAGGGCCCGTTACATTTTTTTATATGATATTGCAAGCAAAGACTGAATTTACCGGCCTTAATTTTTTCATAGCTTAATGGTAATCTGCATGTTCTTATTGGAAAAAGTTGATGAATAATATCCAGAATTGCATCAATTGTGTAAGTAGAACTGTATGGACCAAAGTATTGTGAACCATTTCTGATTATATTTCTCGTTTTGAAAACACGCGGAAATTCTTCGTTCGTTATACATATACTCGGGTATGTTTTACCATCTTTTAATAAAACATTGTAACGGGGTTGGTGTTTTTTTATCAAATTATTTTCGAGAAGGAGCGCATCTTCTTCTGAATCGACAATAATGTATTTTAAACTCGAAATATTTTTAACCAGTACATTAGTTTTGCCCGAATCATGAATTTTATTAAAGTACGACGAAACTCTTTTTTTCAAATTCTTTGCTTTCCCAATGTAAATAATTTCACCCTGATGATTAAAATACTGGTAAACTCCTGGCTTTGAAGGCAAGGATTTTATTTGTAATAATAATTCTTCTGACGTTATGTTTTTCATTTCGAAAGTAAAAATTAATTTGTTTCACGTGAAACATTTTACAACTATTTTGTTCTAAACGACGAATGGCAAATTTATAAAATTCTGAAATTCTATAATTTAGGTGCAAATTGTTTCACGTGGAACAATTTCATCTGCCTAGTAATACTAACAAAACATTTACATCGCTTGGTGAAATTCCGGGAATTCTGCTTGCTTGTCCGATGGTTTCGGGATTAATTTTAATTAGTTTTTGACGGGCTTCTGTAGAAAGTGATAAAACCTTACTGTAGTCTACCCGACCTAATAATGGAATATGTTCGAGGCGTTGTAATTTTTCAGCAATTTGTTTCTCGCGTTCTATGTAACCTTCGTATTTCAAACAAACTTCTGTAGCTTCAATAATTTCTTCTTTGCGTGAAGTTATTTTATCAAGTTGTTTTTGTAGGGCAGGAACTGTGGTTGCAAGATCAGAAATTCCAAATTGAGGACGAAGAATTAAATCATGAAGTTTACATCCGTGTTTCAGTTCTGCCGATTCTTTCGAATGAAGAAAGGAGTTTACTAAATTTGGTTTAACTGAATAATTTCTGATAAAATCAATTAAATGTTCGATGGTAGATTTTTTAGAAATATATTGGCTATAACGATTTTCGTTAACTAAGCCAATTTTATAACCTTTCGGAGTAAGACGCATGTCGGCATCGTCCTGACGTAACAATATTCGATATTCTGCCCGTGAAGTAAACATTCTGTATGGCTCATCCACACCTTTGGTTACAAGGTCATCGATAAGAACGCCAATATAGGCTTCATCCCTACCAAGAATAAATTCATTACCTCCATGACAGTTAATATGCGCATTTATTCCTGCAATTAAACCCTGGCCTGCAGCTTCTTCGTAGCCAGTCGTTCCATTTACTTGTCCGGCAAAAAATAAATTTTTAATTTTTTTTGTTTCCAGCGTATGTTTAAGCTGTGTTGGATCGAAAAAATCATATTCAATGGCGTAACCCGGACGATAAATTTGTGCATTTTCTAATCCGGGAATTGTATGAATTGCTTTTATTTGAACTTCAATAGGCAGAGAAGATGAAAAACCATTTAAATAATATTCCTGAGAATCGACGCCTTCGGGTTCAAGAAATAACTGGTGTGAAATTTTGTCTGCAAACGTAACAATTTTTGTTTCTATGCTCGGACAATATCTTGGACCTATACTTTTGATTTGACCGTTATAAAGAGGCGAATCTGCCAAGCCTTTACGTAATTCTTCGTGTGTTTCTTCACTTGTATACGTTATCCAGCAACTTCTTTGGGTCAAATCTCTTTTTACTTCTTCAAGAAACGAAAATTTGTGGAAATCATTTTCACCAATTTGTTCAGTGGTTTTACTGAAATCAATAGTTTTGCCATCAATACGGCATGGTGTTCCGGTTTTCATGCGGTCGGTTATAAAACCTAAGCTTGCTAATTGTTCTGTTATTCCGAATGAAGCAGGTTCTGAAATACGACCTCCTGTAATTTGATTTTTACCTATATGTAAAAGGCCGCTTAAAAAAGTACCCGCGGTTAATACGACACTTTTTGCTCTCATTTCAATACCTAAAGTCGTGGTTACACCTACAACAGTATTATTTTCAATAATAAGATTTTTTACGGTGTCCTGCCAAATGAACAGATTAGGGATATGGCTTAATACTTTAATCCATTCCTGAATAAATCGGTGGCGATCACTTTGAGAACGTGGACTCCACATAGCCGGACCTTTTGATCTATTAAGCATGCGAAACTGAATGGCTGATCGATCGGTTACAATTCCCATTTGACCACCAAGCGCATCAATTTCACGAACAATTTGCCCTTTTGCAATTCCACCAACGGCAGGATTGCAACTCATCTGCCCAATTTTGTTCATATCCATCGTAATCAGCAAAGTTTTAGAACCCATGTTGGCAGCAGCAGCTGCGGCTTCGTTGCCGGCATGCCCTGCACCGATTACTATAACATCGTATTTAAAATCCATTTTAAAAATTACAATTTAACCAATTACTATTTTTTATTTGAAATAGGAGTGCAAAGATATATAACAAAAAGCATTTTTTCGTGTTAAATTCTATAAATCAGTAGTTTATAAACAATTGAATTAACTAATTATTTACTCTAAATAATTAATTTATTGAGTTTTACGTTATTTCTTAATGATTATAAAGTGCTATCAAAAAATTATGTATCTTGAATACAAGTTTAATCAAGTCTTTCTTAATACAATACTTCGTTATAAAAACACGTGTATGTCAGATTTATAGATGAATATACAATATTTGTCAGTTTACGATATTGTTTGTAAATTAATATTCACGCAAAGGCGCGAAGTAGCAAAAATATTAAAACATCTATCTGATAATCACTCTAAATTAAATTTGACGCAAAGAGAAAACTTAACAGTTTTCATCCGCTATTCGGATTCTGTGATTTGCGCCTTAGCGCCTTAGCGTAAAAATTAAATATTTTATACCGAACCATTGTAATAAGAATTTGTAATTTAAAAAAACCTGACGATTGTGTTTAATCGGCAGGTTTATAAGTTAAAATATTTGGCTCTGTTAAGTCAAAGTTTTAATTTTATAATTCATCATACCATTTTAAATAGTCGATGGAAATTTTTTTGTTTGCAGCAACAATTTTGGTAAATCTTTCAAGAATTTCATCATTCGAAACATCTTTAGTGCGATAATGATAAGGAATTACAACTTTTGGTTTAAATTCTAAAACGGCTGAAGCAGCTTGTTCAGGTGTCATAGTATAGGGCAGATTCATGCAAATAAAAGCAACATCAATATTTTTCAGTGAGCGCATTTCAGGAATATCTTCGGTATCGCCCGAAATGTATATGCGTTCTTTCCCAATTGTTATGATATATCCGTTTCCTTCGCTTTTTATGTGGTATTTGTGTCTTTCAGGCGTTGTATTATACATGGGAATAGCTTGGATTTTAATTTTACCAAACATGGTTGTTTCGTTGTTGTTTATTATCTGTCCGGAATTGATTTTATTTACTACTATTTTTGAAGCAATAATCTTTGTGTTGTCTCCTTTCAGCTTTTTGATAATATCCAGATCTAAGTGATCGCCGTGATGATGGGTGATCAGAATCAAATCGGGATTATGAGCTTCGTTGTATTTATTAATGTCAATTCTTCCCGGATCGACAAGAATTTTAAGATTTTCCGTTTTAATAAGAAAAGTTGCATGTTCGATAGGGATAAAAGATATATTACTTTTTTGAGCAAACGAACTACTGATTGAAACTAATACCAATAAAATTATTGAGAATAAACATCTGGTTTTCATTGTAATATAATTATAAATTAAAATTGAAACAAATATATAAACAGAAAGTTTAACGATAAATAAACCAAACTTCATTGAATGAAAAAGACAGACCAGAAAGTCTGCCTTTTGAGAAAAAAAGATTTTAAAGTAAATCTCGAAAATTACATATCGCCTTCGGCTATTAAGTATTCAGCAATTTGCACTGCATTCAACGCAGCGCCTTTCTTAATTTGATCGCTTACGCACCAGAAGGTTATACCATTCGGGTTTGCAAGGTCCTTACGGATACGTCCAACATGAACAGGATCTTTGCCTGAAAGAAACAATGGCATTGGATAAATTTTTTCTGCGGTATTGTCCATTACTTCTACACCCGGAGCCACTTCGAAAGCTGCACGAACTTCTTCCACTGAAAGCGGGCGTTCAGTTTCTGCCCACACACTTTCAGAGTGAGCGCGCAAAGCCGGAACACGTACACAAGTTGCGCTAACTTCAACATCGGAATGCATTATTTTGCGCGTTTCGTGATACATTTTCATTTCTTCTTTTGTGTAACCATTGTCAGTAAACACATCGATTTGTGGTATTAGATTATAAGCTAATTGATAAGCGAATTTGCTTACAGTTACCTGTTCGCCGGCTAAAACCTGACGATATTGTAATTCAAGTTCGTCCATTGCAGCAGCACCGGCACCAGATGCAGCTTGATAGGTTGATACATGTACACGCTTAATGTGTGAAAGATTTTCGATTGCTTTCAACGCAACCACCATTTGAATGGTAGTACAGTTGGGATTAGCGATAATTCCACGAGGGCGTATTTTTGCATCCGGAGCATTTACTTCCGGAACAACCAAAGGTATGTCAGATTCCATCCGGAATGCAGAGGAATTATCAATCATTACAGCTCCGAATTTGGTAATATCCGTAGCAAATTCTTTCGAAATACTTGCACCTGCAGAGGTAAATACAAGATCAAAATCTTTAAAATCGTCACCGTGTTTAAGCTCTTTTACTGTATATTTTTTTCCTTTAAACTCATAAACATTTCCGGCACTTCGCGATGAACCAAAAAGACATAGATCAGTCATAGGGAAATTGCGTTCGGCCAACACACGTAAAAATTCCTGACCAACAGCGCCACTTGCGCCAACAATTGCTACTCTCATTTTACACTTAATGATTTTTTACTCTGACCTTGCAGAGTGATGATTAATTAATAATTATTCAAAAATTCGGATAATTTTATATCTTTGTTTTTACAAAGTTAAAAAACCATAGAACCAGGTTGCAAAGTTACGTTATTTTACTGTTATACGCAAACTTATGAAATTTACACTGCTGTTTTTTTCGATGTTTTTTGTTTTTGGCGTATCCGCTCAATTTTATGAAGATTTTTCGGATGGTAATTTTACCGAAAATCCTGTATGGACAGGAACCACTGAAAATTTTATTGTAAACGCATCGTTTCAGTTACAATCATCTGCAAAAGTTGCTTCAACATCTTGGCTTTTTACACCCTCTAATGCTATCGACGATGCGGTTTGGGAATTTCGCGTAATGATAAACTACACTACTTCCTCATCGAACTATGCATCGGTTTATATAATTTGTGATGTAGCTGATTTAACCAACGGATGTAATGGCTATTATGTTCAGATTGGCGGGACAAATGATGAAGTTTCACTTTTTTATCAGCAGGGAACTACAAAAACAAAAATAATTGATGGTACTGATAAACGTGTGGATGGAAAGCCTGTAGATGTTATTGTGAGGGTAACACGCGACAAGCAAGGTAATTTTACACTTTACAGTAAACTTGCTTCGGAAACTGATTTTTATAAAGAGGGTACAACAAAAAACGATAAGATAAAAACGACGAAATATTTTGGTTTATTGTTTGTAAATACTTCATCAACCGGCAGCTTTTATTTTTTCGATGATATTAAAGTTACGGGAGATAAAGCTCCAGATTACGATCCGCCTGTATGGAATACTTTAACGTTGATTTATCCCGATAAGCTTTCTCTCACTTTCTCCGAAGAAATAAATATTTCAAACGCTGTATTCAGTTTAACACCTGCATTTCCATTAAAACCATTGGTAAGCATAAGCGAAGATAAAACCGAAGTGTTGCTGAAATTTGCTGGCAATTTTAGCAAAGGCATAATTTACAATCTGACTGTAGAAGGGATAACAGATTTAGTCGGTAATCTAATGAGCCGCGAAAATAAAAGAATAGCTATAACTGAAAAGCCACAAATCGGCGATATTCGCTGGAATGAGATTATGTTCGAAAATCCGGAAAATTCTTACGAATATGTCGAAATTGCCAACGTTTCGGACAAAGTACTCGATATTTCGGATTTTGTATTTATAACTCGAAAAACAGATGGAACCTTGAATTCAGGACAAAAAATTCCGAAAGGTACACTTATTCCGCCAAAAGAATACATAGCATTTACCGAAAAACCTGATATTTTGAGGCAATTTCATTCATGTCCGAATGAAAGTAATATAATAAATACAAGCTGGTCTTCTCTGAATAATGAATCGGCGACACTCGTTTTACTTAATCCTCTACGAGATACTATTTTTGATGAATTAACATATAGCTCAAAATGGCATCATCCACTTGTAAAAAATGCAAAAGGAGTTGCATTAGAAAAAATAAATCCATTGTTAGAAACACAGAATCCGGCATCGTGGCATTCAGCAGGAACCGAAGTAAATTACGGTACTCCCGGTTATAAAAACTCGCAATACAGAGACACAACATCACCCCTTGAACCTCCAAAACTTGTTTGGGCAGACCCTGAAGCATTTTCGCCGGATAATGATGGAAATAACGATATATGTTTCATTCGCTACGAAACTGAATTAAACGGTTATGTTGCAAATGCGCTTATTCTTAGTCCGGTTGGGGAAAAAGTTTTTCAACTTGCACAAAACAGACTTCTTTCTTCTGAGGGTTATATTCCTTGGGATGGAAGTACATCGTGTGGGAATATTGCTTCTCCAGGAATATATGTAGTTTATTTTGAGATAATTAATCCAATAAACGGCATAAAAAAATCGTATAAATTTCCTGTAGTGCTTACTACCCGCTAATTTCGAAAAATTAACATGCTATTATTCAATTAAATCAACTATCTTTGCAGTCGTTTTTTTAGAAAGTATTTAATCTTCAGATTAAAAATATCTTCATAAATAATATACATTTAACATTGCAATAGAAGATTTTAAAACTAAATTATTAGAAATTCATTGTATGAACAAAGTTAGTTACGCCTTAGGCCTTAGTTTAGGTAATAATTTATTAAATAACGGAATACGTGATCTTAATATTGAAGAGTTTACAAAAGCAGTTCGCGATGTTTTACATGGGAATAAGCCCGAATTATCACTGCAGGAAGCTCAATCGGTAATTAATTCATATTTCACGGCACTTCAGGCTAAAGCGGGTGAAGCCGCCCAAAAGCAGGGAAAAGATTTTTTGGAAGCCAACGGTAAACGCGATGGAGTGATAACCCTTGAGAGTGGAATGCAATACGAAATAATAACCGAAGGCAAAGGCGCCATCCCAAAATCCACAGACCGGGTAAAAGTTCATTATCACGGTACGCTAATCGACGGAAATGTATTTGACAGTTCAGTGGCACGTGGTGAACCGGCTACTTTCGGAGTAACACAGGTGATAAGCGGTTGGGTGGAAGCATTACAACTAATGCCCGTAGGATCAAAATGGAAATTATATATTCCTTCGGAGTTGGCTTACGGAGCACAAGGTGCAGGACAACAAATTGGACCATATGCTACTTTAATTTTTGAAGTTGAATTATTGGAAATTGTTTAGTGACTTTTTAAAATGAGAAATTAGGAAAAATAGGAAATATAACATCATTATTTAAAAGGAGTAAAATTGAAATCTAAATGAAAAAGACAATTGTATTAATTTTAGCTTTTACAACTGTATTTAGTTATGCAGAAGCTAAAGAAAAGAAAGTAAAAAAATCGAAAAAAAATCAACCTGAAGTTGTCGTAAATCCATTAACTAACGAAGTTGATTCCATGAGCTATGCACTTGGTATGAATGTTGGCGAAGATTTTCTAAAAAATTTAAAAGGAATTCCGGGAGGCAAATCAAACATTGATTTGGTTGTGAAAGGGTTTTCATCGGCAATGAAAGGAGACTCGACATTATTAACCAAAGAATTTGCCAACGAATATTTTCGTAAATACATTACCAAAGCTCAAAATGCGGATATAGAAGCAAAAAAAGCTGATGGAGAAAAATTTCTAGCTGAAAATATGAATGCAGAAGGAGTAAATGTAACTCCAAGCGGATTACAATATAAAGTTTTAGTCCCGGCTGAAGGGAAAAAACCTGCTAATCAGGATACTGTAAAAGTTCATTACACAGGAACTTTGGTTGATGGTACAAAATTCGACAGTTCAGTGGATCGCGGTGAACCTATTGAATTTCCACTGAATCAAGTTATAAAAGGCTGGACAGAAGGTGTACAACTTATGAGTGTAGGATCAAAATATAAATTTTTTATACCTTACAATCTCGGATACGGTGAACAAGGTGCCGGCGGTGTGATTCCTCCTTATGCCACTTTGATATTTGAAGTAGAATTGCTTGGCATAAAACCATATATTGACCCTGAAAAAGCAAAATCGGTCGATTTAACATTGCCTGCTCCAACCGGGAAAAAAGAACCACAAGTTTTAAAAAAAAATAACAAGAACAAGTAAAAACAAGTCATATAAAAAATAAAAAAATGAAAAAACAAAGTATTTTCTCAACAGTAATGTTTATTGCTGCTTTAGTATTTGCTTCGTGCAGCAAATTCGAACCTGCAAAAGTAAAACTTGCAAATGAAAACGACAGTTTGAATTATGTTCTCGGACTGGCAAATGGCGATGGAATTAAAAATTACTATCTTCGTGGTGATTCAACTGACAAACCAATAAAAGAATTGTTATCAGCAATGGATAAAGCATTTAACGACAAATCAGCTAAAAAGGATGAACTTTATCAACTCGGTTTACAAATTGGAAACTCGCTTAAACAACAAAAAGAAATTGGTTTAATGGGCGATTCAACCCTTGCTTTTAACCAAAAGCTTGTAATGCAGGGATTAATAAATGGACTTAATGGTTTTAAAGAAGGGATGTCAACAACTCAAGCAGACGAATATCTGCGTAAAGTAATGACTGAACTTCAGGAAAAAAGAATGAAGGCTCAAACTCCTCAACCAGCTCCTCAATCTGCTCCTGCTGATACTGTTAGCGAAGCCGATAATAAAAAGTAATATAATGTTATTCTATCAAACTAATTATAATTCGTTTAAAATGAAAAAGTTAAATATATATTTTGCAATGTTATTGGCAGTTGTTTTTATATTCTCATCGTGCCAGAATAACAAAACTGAAATGCCCGCTCTCAAAAGTCAGATCGATAGTTTGAACTATGCTTTTGGATTATCGAACGGTAACGGAATTAAGAATTACTATCTTGCTAACGATACTGCTAATGCCGATACATTAAAACAAAAAATCAATGCATTACTCGATGGTATTGCTGAGGGCATGAAAAGCAAAGTTGATCCGAAATATGCAGAAATTGCTGAACTTGGAACACGTATCGGAAGTGCACTTAAAGAACAAAAAGAAAAAGGGTTAATGAATGATTCATCCCTTGTACTGAATATGAAACTGATTAAACAAGGTTTAATTAACGGGTTGAAAGGTTCAGATATACAAATGACTGCACAGGAAGCACAAGCATATCTTAACATCACAATGCAACGTCGTCAGGAAAAGCAAGCTGAGATAACTTACAAAGCAAACAAAGAAGCGGGCGAGAAATTTCTTGCAGAAAATAAACTTCGCGACAGTGTAGTAACAACAGCAAGTGGTTTACAATATAAAGTACTTAAATTGGGCAAAGGTGCTTTACCTACAGACACAAGCCGTGTTAAAGTGCATTATCATGGAACTCTGATTGATGGAACAGTATTTGACAGTTCTGTTAATCGTGGCGAACCTGCCGTATTTGGTGTAAATCAAGTAATTAAAGGGTGGACAGAAGCGTTAAAACTTATGCCTGTTGGTTCAAAATACAGATTGTTTATTCCACAGGAACTTGCTTACGGAAAACAAGACCAGGGAACGATAAAACCATTTTCAACACTTATTTTTGATGTGGAACTTATTTCCATTGAAAAATAAAACTAAATAATAAATCGTCATGAAAAAAGCAGCCGCAATAAAGGCTGCTTTTTTCGTAAATGAGACAAATTTCTTTATTTTCAGGTTATTTTGATAAATATTGATATTAATTTCTTTTCATTTTCAAATGTTTTCATTAAATTTGTTGCCTAAATGATACATTAATACGATTTACCATGGAAAAAATTGATCAGTTGGATAAAAAAATTCTGAAAATTATTACTCAGAATGCTCGCATGCCCTTTAAAGATGTGGCTGAAAGTTGTGGTGTTTCCAGGGCAGCCATTCATCAGCGTGTACAACGACTAATAGATATGAATGTAATTACCGGTTCAGGATATACAGTAAATCCTAAATCGCTAGGTTATCAAATGTGTGTATATATTGGTATAACGCTCGAAAAAGGCTCAATGTATAAGCAAGTAGTAAAAGAACTTGAAAAGATTCCTGAAATTGTTGAATCGCAATACACACTCGGACATTATACAATACTTATAAAACTGTATGCAAAAAACGATGAACATCTTATGCATTTGTTAAATGGAAGTATTCAGGAAATTCCGGGCGTTGCGTCAACTGAAACACTAACTTCGCTTGATCAGCGAATAAAACGCACCGTGCCGATTGAATAACGAAAACATCCCTTAACCCCTAATGAGGGATAAAATAAAGACATTATAAGGGGAAATTTAATTTTTAAGTTCTAAAATTGTATTTTACTGCCCCTTCAGGGGATTTGGGTATATATGGAAACAGTTCTTAGTGGTATCCGTCCAACCGGAAACCTGCATCTTGGCAATTATATGGGCGCACTTCGTAATTTTGTAGAAATGCAGCATCAGTATAATTGCTATTTTTTTATTGCCGATTATCACTCTTTAACAACACATCCAACGCCACATGATTTACATGGAAATGTACGTCAGGTATTGGTTGAATATCTTGCTGCGGGACTTGATCCCGAGAAATCAACACTTTACATTCAAAGCGAAGTGCCCGAAGTAGCCGAATTGTATTTGTTCCTCAACATGAACGCGTATATAGGCGAATTGGAGCGTTGTACATCGTTTAAAGATAAAATTCGTCAACAACCGCAAAATGTAAATGCCGGATTGCTAACCTATCCAACATTAATGGCTGCTGATATTCTAATTCACCGGGCAAACAAAGTTCCTGTGGGGAAAGATCAGGAACAGCATTTGGAAATGACACGTCAGTTTAGTAATCGTTTTAACCGCATGTATAATGTGGATTATTTTCCCGAACCACAGGCATTTAATTTCGGAAAAGATTTGGTGAAAATTCCCGGTTTGAACGGAACAGGTAAAATGGGAAAATCGGAAGGAGAAGGGAATGCAGTTTATTTGTCGGACGATCCTGAAGTGATCCGTAAAAAAGTAATGAAGGCGGTAACTGATAGCGGACCTACTCAGCCTAATCAAGAAAAGCCTGAAGCGATTAAAAATATCTTTCAGTTGATGAAGGTCGTTTCCGCTCCTGAAACCCTTGAATTTTTCGAAGAACAATACAATACTTGTCAGATACGCTACGGAGACATGAAAAAGCAATTAGCACAGGATATGATTGCATTTACGGAGCCAATGCGGGAGAAAATTAAGGCAATAGCAGCCGATGAAGCTTATGTATCAAAAGCGGCTCGAATTGGTCGAGAAAAAGCCCGGGAAAGTGCCTCCAAAACGATTAAAGAAGTCAGAGAAATTATTGGCTTCAGGTATTTTTAATTGTTAAATATAAATCCATAAAAAACGCTCATACTTTTAAAGTTGAGCGTTTTTTGTTATTTCTTTAATAATATCAACTTGTATAATTCTTCGGTATTTTCAACAAAAGTTTTCGCACCAATAGCTTCAAGTTCGTTTCGTGGACGAAATCCCCAAAGAACTCCTGCAAAATCCACATTCGCATTTATTGCAGTAGCAACATCAACTCCTGAATCGCCAACATACAAAACGTCCTTCTTCGAAACTCCCGCTGTGGCAATTATCTCCTCAAGAATTGCCGGATCGGGTTTAGTCGGAAAACCATTGCGCTGTCCGAGCACTTTGATAAATTTTGTTTCGGGGAAGAAACGTTTAGCAAGTTCAGTGGTAGCAACATGAACTTTGTTTGATGCAATTGCAAGCTGATAACCATCGTCTGAAAGTTTTTTAAGAAGTTCGTTCACTCCCTGATATGGTTTTGTAAATTCGTCGGAATGCGCAAAATAATGTTTTATAAAATCCTGTTTAACCTTCGAAATAACATCAGCATTTCTGTGTTCATTCGGTAAGGCTCGTTCGAGCAATTTATTTACACCATTCCCAACCATAAACCTAAATGCTTCAATGGGATGAATTGGGAAATTATATTGCTTTAGAGCAAAATTCACACTGTTTGCAAGGTCATCGATAGTATCGAGCAATGTTCCGTCTAAATCGAATATTATGAGTTTGTACATTAAAATAGTTACAATTTATACACATAGAACGTAAATACAACGTTCAAAAATCTTCGATGTTTTGAAGTTAAATAAAAACGTATTAGCACATTAAAAATTGATGAATATTCTGAAAACTTTTCCCGGATCTGCCGTCCAGAATTCCATAGCTTCTTTTGCTTCTTCGGGCGAATAAATGGCGCTGATAAGTTTATCTTTTGGGCAAGTTCCGCGTTTCATATATTCCATTACAGCACGAAAATCTTCGGGCATTGCATTGCGTGAACCGCGAATATCGAGTTCTTTCTGCACAAAATATTTAGTTTCGAAAGCCACTTCTTGTTTCGCATAGCCAATATAAACTACTCTTCCGGTAAATGCAACCTCGTTAACTGCCATCTGATAGGTTGCAGGTGCGCCAACAGCTTCAATTACTACATCGGGCCCGTTTCCATGGGTAATTTCCTGAAGTTTTTCGTGAACATTTTCTGTTTTTGAGTTTATGGTAAAATGCGCGCCGAGTTCTTTTGCCAAAGCAAGTTTAATATCGTCAATATCGGTGGCAATAACTTTCGCACCTCGTAGGGCAGCTCTTACAATTCCACCAACGCCTATCATTCCGCAACCTACTACCAAAACTATATCAGAGTCGGTTACTTTGGCACGTGAAACAGCATGAAATCCTACGCTCATAGGTTCTACCAATGCGAAATCGCGGGGCGTTATATCGTTATCGGCAAGCACTTTCGACCAATGTACCGTGATGTATTCGCACATGGCGCCAAAACGCTGAACGCCGAGCGTTTGATTAAACTGACATGCGTTTGGTCGTCCGTTACGACACGAAGGACATTTTCCACATGCGGTATATGGATTTACTGTACACGACATTCCTTGTTTTAAATGTTCAGGCACTTTTGCGCCGGTTTCTTCAATTGTGGCGCCAATTTCATGACCTGGAATTACGGGCAATTTTACCATCGGATTTTTACCAAGGTAGGTATTCAAATCCGAACCACAGAAACCGCAATAATGTATTTTTACTAAAACTTCTTCTTCTCCAATAGTAGGTTTTTCAATTTCAACAGTTGAGATGTTGCCTTCTCCGAATATTTGTATTGCTTTCATTATATATTTTGTTGATATTAACTTCGATATGTTATTCAAGTTTTTTTAATTAAGAATAAAAAATTTTACCTTCATACATTTGCAGTAACTATTTTATACGCTTTTACCGCATTTCCACCTAATATTTTTGCTTTATCAGTTTCACTAAATTTTGAAATGTAATCCATAACCACACCCATAACCTTCTCATATTTTCCTGCAACCAAACAAACCGGCCAATCGGAGCCAATCATTACTCTGTCAGTTCCAAATGCTTTTAAAACAACATCAAGATAAGGTTTTAAATGTTCAGGGTTCCAATTTTCCCAATCAGCTTCGGTAACCATTCCGGAAAGCTTACAAAATACATTTGGAAATTTTGCCAGTTCGGTAATTTCTTCTTTCCAAGGCGAAAGTATGCCATCTTTTATAAATGGTTTGGCGATATGATCGATAATAAAAGTTTGATTTTCTGAAAATTCCCGAACAAATTTTATTGTGTTCTGTAAATGCTTTGGAAAAATCAGAATATCGTATGCTAAATTGTATTTTTCAAGCAGTTTTATACCTCTTATAAATTCAGGACGAAGCATGAAATTGTCATCTTCTTCATCGTGAATTACATGACGAACTCCCACTGCTTTCGGATGTGTTGCAAACTCCTGAATGTCCGTTTCTACTGTTTCCGATTGCAAATCCAACCAACCAACTACGCCTTTTATATGCGGAAAATCATCGGCTAATTTCAGCAGCCACTGTGTTTCTTCCAGGTTTTGTCGTGCCTGAACAGCCACAGAACCATCGAAGTTAATACTTTCAAGTTCCGGTAATAAATCTGAAGGCAAAAAATCACGTTTAATAACCGACATATTATCGCCCATCCAACTGTAATCTTTCAGGTTGAAATGCCAGTAATGTTGATGACAATCGATTTTCATTTAGAACAAAGAATATAGATTAAAGAACAAAGACTTTTAAATGAGGACTAAACACGAAACGAAAAAAAATACTACAAATAAGGATAATCAATACTGATCAATCCCTTTTCTTTCATGTCGAACCAGAATTCTTCTGGAACTTGTGTTGTAACTGATTCAACATTTCCTTTCACGTGTTTCGGGTTAGAAGTGTTTAATGCAATACTGACTACACCGGGAGCAGACATTGCAAAACTTACACAAGCTACTGAGGGTGTTATTTTATGCTTTTCGCAAAGTTCAAAAAATACTTCACGCCATTTGAAAATCGCTTTGTTTTCTTCTGTGTCGGGTTCAATCAGTCGGTAATCGAAATATTTACCGCCAATAAGAAAACCTGCATGAAAAACTGCGGAGTTAACTATGCTAATATTTTTATTGTGAAGCGATTGCATAAAATCAAGCAGGTTTTGCGGATGATGCATTATTGTCATGCTGTTTGCAAACATAACCCAATCCAAATCTATTGCTTTCGATATTTCTTCAATTACTTTCCAGTTTTTAGCGCCAACACCAATGGCTTTAACTTGTCCGGATTTCTTCAAATCATGCAGAGCGCGATAAGCTTCAACTATTTCGGTGAATCTTTTATCTCTTTCGATAGCTGAATGAGCAGAATCAAGATATTCATCGGGGTCATGCACAGAAACAAGTTTAGGCGAATATTTTCCGCCTAAGAGTTTATTTCCTTGTTCGTAGCATTGTATTATACCATCGTAACTAATATCTTGCTTGGCATCGTTTGTTAAGCCCATCCAGACTCCTTGCTCGAAAGTGGGTTCGGAGGTAGTTAACGGTACACGTTTCCACCCCAATTTATTGCTGATAACAACATCTTCTGGAGCAATATTCAGCTCTTCCAAACATTTTCCCAGAATTTCGAGTGCAAGCCCGGCGCCGTATTTTCCTGCGCTATCGAAAACTACAGGCGATGGAACATGTTTTATTGACTTTTCCACAATTTCAAGTTTTGTTTCGAATGGAAGTACTGTATAAAGATTTCCCAGCGCACTTGTCCCAAAAATGATAGGAGGTATTTTTACTCCTGTTTTGCCGATTTCAGTTAGTTTCATGATGTAATATGTTTCTGAGTGCAAAGATAGAAAATTTACGGGAGGACAGACTTCGAGAGGAGGGACATCTATGTTTGTTAATAAAAAAAATTAGATATGGCAGAGTCGGAGTAGTGTCTTTCGATAAATAAATAAAATAAAAATAATTTTCATAAAATAATTGAAAATGAAACTATTAATATTATATTTGTACTATCAAAATAATATTATAATAAATAACATGAATCATGAAAACTAAAGAAGAAAATTTCGAGGGAGTAAAACTTTCCGGTATTCCGATGTTGTTACTCAATTTACTTTTTACGATTGCAATTGTTGTGTTTTTTGTTTGGGTCGCGAATTCAGATTTTTCAACACCTTTGTTGGTTACGTTGATTGTTACGGATGTAATTCTTTTAATTCTTAATTCAATTTTTTGGGGTGGTTTCATGCAAATAGAACCAAACGAAGCACGTGTAATGATTTTCTTCGGAAAATACGAGGGAACTGTAAAAGAAAACGGTTTTTTCTGGGTAAATCCGTTTTACACAAAAAAGAAACTCACTTTACGCGCCCGAAATCTGGATGCGGATCCTATCAAGGTGAATGATAAAACCGGAAATCCTATTATGATTGGTATGGTGGTGGTTTGGCGCGTTGCCGATACCTATAAAGCCTCTTTCGATATTGATAATGCTTCTATGTCGGCAGCTGTTCCAGGTACACCCAATATTGATAATGTTAACCAAAAAATGAAAGCATATGAGAATTTTGTGAAAATTCAGTCGGATGCAGCCCTTCGGAAAGTTGCCGGTATGTATGCTTATGATAAAACAGGAACTGCTAATGATGATGAGTTGACATTACGGTCGGGCGGGGAAGAAGTAAACGAAATTCTCGAAAAGCAAATTAACGAACGCTTGAGCATTGCCGGTATTGAAGTGCTTGAAGCCCGTATTAATTATTTAGCTTATGCGCCCGAAATTGCGGCAGTAATGCTTCGTCGTCAGCAGGCCGATGCAATTATTGCAGCCCGTGAAAAAATTGTTGATGGTGCTGTAGGCATGGTAAAAATGGCGCTTCATAAATTATCCGAAGAAAACATAATCGATTTAGATGAAGATAAAAAAGCTGCAATGGTTAGTAATTTGCTCGTAGTTTTGTGTAGCGAAGAGGGTGTGCAACCGGTTGTAAATTCTGGAACTTTGCATCAATAAATTTATTTACTATTTATTATTTACGTTTTGCCAAAAGAATCGAAAAATAAAACCTTTGTGCTCCGTATCGATGCAGAGACCATGGAAGCAATTGAAAAGTGGGCTGCGGATGAATTTCGCAGTGTTAACGGGCAAATATTATTTATACTTGATCAGGCATTGAAGAAAAACGGAAGAACATCTAAGCGAAAATAACAAAACGGAATTGAACTGAACCCCAAATGTTAGACAAAAACTTTTGGGGTTTTTTTATTAAAAACGAACATTTTTTCTTTAAACATTGTTTATTTTGTATCAATTAAAGAAATATTTCTGCATTATATCTATGTGGTCTATATTGATATTGTCTAAATATATTTGTTCTATGTTACATTTTGAATTATCTTTGTAACATAAATACATGAACATATATTCATTTAATATAATTTAAAACATTCTAAAACAAATTTCATTATGGAAACAACAGAAAAAACTTATGCAATGCCACGTATTGGTGACAAAGCGCCTTCATTTAAAGCAGTAACAACACAAGGTGAAATTAATTTCCCGGAAGATTATGCAGGTAAATGGATAATACTTTTCAGCCACCCTGCAGATTTTACCCCGGTTTGTACATCGGAATTTATGACTTTTGCTTCGATGCAAAAAGATTTTGAAGCATTGAACACACAACTTGTAGGATTATCAGTTGACGGATTGTACAGCCACATTGCCTGGTTGCGCACTATAAAGGAAAAAATTGAATACAAAGGAATGAAAAATGTGGAAGTTACTTTTCCACTTATTGAAGACATTACAATGGAAGTTGCAAAAACTTATGGTATGCTTCAACCCGGCGAGAGTTCAACAAAAGCAGTTCGTGCGGTATTCTTTATTGACCCTAAAGGAATTATTCGCACCATAATATACTATCCTTTATCGTTAGGAAGAAATTTTGACGAGCTGAAACGTATTATTATCGGTTTGCAAACCGCCGATAATTTTGGAGTTGCACTCCCGGCAGATTGGCGTCCCGGTGATGCTGTTATCGTTCCTCCTGCAGGCTCATGCGGTGTAGCGAAAAGCCGTATGGAAGGTCAGGAAGCCGGTGTTAAATGCTATGACTGGTTCTTCTGCACGAAAGAGTTATCAAAAGATCAGGTTGAAGAAGCACTTTACAAAAAGTAAATCAAGCAAGGTATAAAAAAGATGAAAGAGAAGCAGGAAACTGTTTCTCTTTTTTTTAATCACAATTTTAAAAACGATCAAATTTTAATTTTATCACTAAATATGCTGATTTTAAGAAATTTTGGAGAAAAAGAAGTATCTTTGTATCCGAAAATAAATAGTTTAAAAAGAAAAATGTAATTTTTATGAATGTAGTTACAAAAACCATCACACTGGGTGATGGAAGAGAAATTACCATTGAAACCGGAAAACTTGCAAAACAAGCTGATGGCGCAGTAATGGTACGCATGGGAAACACCATGCTGTTGGCAACCGTTTGCGCTGCCAAAGATGCAGTTCCCGGAACTGATTTTATGCCGCTTTCGGTAGATTATAAAGAAAAATTCTCTGCGAACGGCCGATTCCCCGGTGGTTTTACCCGTCGCGAAGGCCGTGCATCGGATTATGAGATTTTAGTTTCACGTTTGGTTGACCGCGCATTGCGCCCGCTTTTCCCAGATGATTTCCACGCTGAAACTTTTGTAAATGTAATGCTTTATTCTGCTGATGGCATTGATATGCCTGATGCTTTAGCCGGATTGGCAGCTTCTGCCGCGTTGGCAGTTTCCGATATACCTTTTAACGGGCCGATTTCTGAAGTTCGTATTGCCCGGATTAACGGTGAATTCGTAGTAAATCCTACATTTGCTCAACTAGAGGATGCAGATATGGATATAATTGTGGCTGCAACACTCGATAATATTATGATGGTGGAAGGCGAAATGAAAGAAGTTAGTGAAGATGATTTATTAAATGCGATGAAAGTAGCTCACGAAGCCATTAAAGTTCATTGTAAGGCTCAATTGGAATTAATGGAAGCAGTAGGTAAAACAGTAAAACGTACTTATTGCCACGAAGAAAACGATGAAGACCTGAAAAAAGATATTTGGGCAAAAACATACGACAAAGTATATACTTTAGCTACAGCATGTAACGCCGATAAACACTCAAGAGCCGAAAATTTTGAAGCAGTAAAAGCTGAATATATGGCAGCGCTCGAACCGGAAGTAGCCGATGCAAAAAAAGGTTTAATTGATCGTTACTATCATGAAGTTGAAAAGGAAGCCATGCGTCGTTCTATTCTCGACGAAGGCAAACGTCTTGATGGTCGTAAAACTACAGAAATCCGTCCAATTTGGAGTGAAGTAAATTATCTTCCGGGACCTCATGGTTCTGCGATTTTTACACGTGGTGAAACACAGTCGCTAACTACAGTTACGCTTGGAACTAAAAGTGATGAAAAATTGGTTGATGAAGCCTTGATTCAGGGGAAAGATCGGTTTATGTTACACTACAATTTTCCACCGTTTTCAACGGGAGAAGCTCGTGCTTCAAGAGGAACAGGCAGAAGAGAGATTGGTCATGGAAATTTAGCTTACAGAGCGTTAAAAAATATGATTCCAGATGATTATCCGTACGTTGTACGTGTAGTTTCCGATATTTTGGAATCGAACGGTTCATCGTCGATGGCTACCGTTTGTGCCGGAACACTTGCTTTGATGGATGCCGGCGTTCAGATAAAGAAACCTGTTACCGGAATTGCCATGGGACTTATTTCCGAAAATAAAGGTAAGAACTTCGCTGTTCTTTCCGATATTTTGGGCGATGAAGACCACCTTGGCGATATGGACTTTAAAGTTACCGGAACTGTTGATGGAATTACTGCTACACAAATGGATATTAAAGTAGATGGTCTTTCGTATGAAATTCTTGAAACAGCGCTTCGTCAGGCAAAAGAAGGACGTTTACATATTATGAACAAAATTCTTGAAACTATTGCCGAACCACGTGAAGACCTAAAACCTCATGCTCCACGCATAGTAGTGATGTTTATTCCAAAAGAAATGATTGGCGCAGTAATTGGTCCTGGCGGAAAAATTATTCAGGGTATACAAGCTGAAACCGGCGCAGTAATCAACATCGAAGAAATTGGCGATCAGGGACGCATTGAAATTGCGGCAAACAACAAAGCTGCTATTGATGCTGCTGTAGCCAAAATTAAAGGTATTGTTGCGATCCCTGAAGTTGGAGAAGCATATTCTGCCAAGGTTAAATCGGTAATGCCATATGGCGCGTTCGTTGAATTTTTGCCCGGAAAAGAAGGCTTACTTCACATTTCGGAAATCGATTGGAAGCGTATAGAAACTATGGAACAATCGGGAATAAAAGAAGGTGATATGATTGAAGTGAAACTACTCGACATCGATCAGAAAACAGGCAAATTCAAACTTTCGAAAAAAGCTTTGCTGCCACGTCCTCCAAGAGAAGACAAACCGAAATCGGAATAAAAAACGAAACTAAATTATAAATTTTTAAAACTGCAACTTGTTAGAGCAAATTGCAGTTTTTTATTTGTTACCGTTGTAACATCAACGAGCGAACTCTGAAGTTGAAAAATATTTGATAGCAGTCTTTAAGCTTTGGAAAACATTGATTTTATCGTAATAATCCATCATTTTTATTTCAGCATAATGTTTCTTTCCATGCCCTGTGAGTACATATATACCTTTTGCTCCAATGTTGAGAGCAAATTCAACATCTGAAGGATGATCACCAATCATATAAGATTTTTTTAAATCGATTTCAAAATCTTTCGATGCTAATTCTGCAAACATGGTTTTAGGTTTATGACATTTACAGTTATCGTTTCGGTGATGCGGGCAACTATAAAGTGCTGATATATTAATTCCTTCTGATTTTAATTTGTTTAAAATGAAGTCGTTGACTTCATCCACTTGTTTGGATGTAACAATACCTTTAGCTATACCCGACTGATTGGTAACGATAAAAAGTAAAAACTTTTTCTGCAATTGTTTCAGACAATCGAAAGTAAAAGGGTAAAACTCGACCTTATTTATTTGGCCAATATAGCCATTATCTTTAATTATCGTTCCGTCGCGATCGAGAAAAACAGCTGGTTTCATCGGGGAAAATTATTACTTATATTTGAATGCTGCTTTACGAAGTCTGTCCATAATAGCCACACCAATACCGGTTTCAGGTACAGGTTCAGCTACGATAAAGTCAACATCGCTTTCTTCGAGGAGGTGTAGTTTTTGGAACAGATTAACAGCTGCTTCTTTTAGATTTCCGTTTTCAGAAAGATATTCAATACGTTTAAACGTTGTTACCGGAATACTTCCAAATGACAGGAAAGCTGCATTATCAGTAATGGGTATTTTATTATTCTCACCTGAAATATATAGTGGTTTTTCGGGACTGTAATGTGATTTTACAATTCCGGGTGACGAAAGTTTTTCATGCAGAGTTATTTTCTGCTTTGAATAGGGAATTACTTGTTCGATATCATCACGGGTTATAATACCCTGACGTAATATTACAAATCCATCGTCATGTAGTGTAATTACAGTTGACTCAATGCCGACAGATGTTGCCCCGCCATCAAGTATAAAATCTACTTCAGGAAGTTGTTTTTTTACATGTTGCGCACGCGTGGGACTAATGCGTCCGAATTTATTTGCACTTGGCGCAGCAATAGGGCAACCTGATGCTTTGATCAACTCTAAGGCGATCTTATTATCAGGCATTCTAATTCCTACTGTATCGAGACCTGAAGTTACAATATCGGGTACTTTTTTACTTTTTGGTAAAACTAAGGTAAGTGGTCCCGGCCAGAATTTTTCAGCAAGAGTAAAAACTCTTTGGTCGGTGTTTTCCGTGAGTTCTTTTATGGTGTCTGTATCCGCAATGTGAACAATAAGTGGATCAAATGAAGGACGTTCTTTCACTTCGAAAATTTTGGCAACAGCATCCGGATTCAGAGCATTTGCTCCCAACCCATACACAGTTTCAGTAGGAAACGCGACCAAACCACCATTGCGTATTATTTGTGCAGCATATTCTATTTCTTGCTTATTTTTCATCTGTTTTCATAAAAATTTAAAAACTCCTGCAAAATTAATCTTAAAAAGCTTAACTGCAAACAAATGGCTAATAGTTAAAGAATTAAAAGTATTTTTTTAAGAAATTTTCCTTCCAAAACTATTCATAACTCGAAGTTTTTCTTTTGCCTGACCAATTTACTATTTGCAACTTTATGATTTCAGTTATTTTAAACACGTTTTCCGCGCTTTTCTTCCCTTGATATCGAAATCCCGTCGAATATTTATCAACCAATAACATAAGCGCTTTCATACGTATTTCTGGTTCAAGGTGCCTTTTTGCAGTACATTCAAGAATTATACTTTCGTACTCGGTGGTAAATTTTGCCGAAATTACATTGGTTTTACCTACCACACAAAATGATACAGAAGGATTTTTGTCGATGCCCTGAAGCTTGCGTCCTTCCGTTGCACAATGAATATAAATGCAATTTCTACCGTCCCAAACATAATTAAGCGGCACACCATAAGCTCTTCCGGATTCGTCAATCATTGATAAAATTCCGTATTCACCGGAATTAAGTATTGCTAACGCTGATTTTTCATCGAGTAGATGGTCTTGTCGTCGGACATTGGAATTATTATAAAGCATAATTATGATTTATGGTGATTTTCAAATTTTTTCAGGATCGAAAAATTTTATCCATAGATTTACCTTTGGCGAGTTCATCAATCAATTTATCAAGATAACGTATGTTTCGCATTAATTCATCTTCAATTGCTTCAACTCTGTAACCACAAATTAATCCGGTAATTTTCGTAACATTGGGATGAATCATTGGCGCTTGTGCAAAGAATGTTTTAAAATCCACCATTTCATCTAATTGTTTTGCAATTTAACTTCATTATAACTGGTGAGCCAGCAAATAATTTGGTCAACCTAAACTTTTGTCCGTCCTTTTTTCTCAGCTTTTTGAATATAAAAAGAGTAAACTTCAGCAAAGGGTGTTTGGAGTATTGTTGTTCTTTTCATTGGATTAATATTAAAAAACACTTTTTGCATGGTTTTAAAATGAAAAATATTATTTCTAAAAAAATAGGCTAAAAAAAGCTCCGGTTTTTCCGAAGCTTTATTCTACTAAAAATCTATTCTGATAAAAAAGTTATTTTGTTGTTGAATGTGAAAATAGATTAAATTCAGAAAATTACATATCCCATTGTTCACAAGAGTCAATCAAGTCGTCAAAAGTTTTTATTTTAGATTTTGCCTGAACTTCAACAATTTGATTTTCTACAGCTTCATCATAAGTTTCTTCCTGCACATCGCGAATTACACCGATAGCTATCGGAAATTCAGGTGCCTGCATTAATGCAAGTTTCATTTGAATGCTAAAATCTTCTGAATGAGCATCGTGTACCAGAATGTCAGCTTCGGTAATACCATCTTCACCCAGTGTAACCACTTTAAGATTGTTCTTTTCATCGAGGATTAAACCTTTATCGTTGTTTTTGCCGAAAATCATAGGCTTCCCATGTTCAAGAATTACAATTCGATCGTAACGGGTGTCTTTTTCAGATAAATAACCATGAGCTCCATCGTTAAAAATTACGCAGTTTACCAGGCATTCAACTACCGATGTGCCTTTATGTTTGGCTGCTGCTGTCATTGTCATTTGCGATGATTTGAGATCGACGTCAAGCAGTCTTCCAAAAAACGTACCTCTGGATCCTATGGTTAATTCTGCGGGACGGAAAGGACGTTCTGTTGTTCCAAAAGGCGATGATTTTGTAACAAAATTCTTTGGTGTTGTGGGAGAGAATTGTCCCTTTGTAAGTCCATAAATTTGGTTGTTGAATAGCATCACATTTATATCAATGTTACGTCTCACACTGTGAATAAAGTGATTTCCACCAATTGCCAGACAATCACCGTCGCCGGTAATTTGCCAAACGGTTAATTTCGGGTTCGCAACTTTCACACCTGTAGCTACAGCAGCACCACGACCGTGAATGGTATGAAAGCCATAACCTGAAATGTAATAGGGTAATCGAGAGGAACATCCGATACCTGAAATTACTACCGTTTCGTGAGGTGGAACACCAAGTTCAGCCATTACTTTTTGTAAACTGTTGAGAACGGCATAGTCACCGCAACCAGGACACCAACGAACGTATTGGTCACTCTTAAAGTCTTTTGCTGTATATTGTTGAATTAATGTTGTATCCATGATATTTATATTTCATTCAATTAAAATTATTTTCTGTTGTTTAATATCCTTAGAACTTTCTTAATCAAATATTTTTGAGAAATTCTTCAAGTTCTGATACAGTAAATGGTTGTCCCTGAACTTTATTATATTGTAAATATTCACCCGGCACTTTTGATCGTAAATATGTAGCAAACTGTCCCATATTCAGCTCGCATACAATACGTTTTTTGTATTTGTTAAGCACTGAAGCAGTGTTTTTGGGCAGCGGATTTATATAGTTGAAATGTGCAAGTGCCACTTTTTTTCCTGCTTTGTTCAAGTTGTTTACTGCACTCATCAAATGCCCGTGTGTACTTCCCCAGCCAATAACAAGTATTTCAGCAGTGGGATCGCCTTCAATTTCAAGTTCAGGAATTTTGTTGCTTATATAATCGATTTTAGCCTGACGTGTGTTCACCATTTTTTGATGGTTCAAAGGATCGGTTGAAATGGAACCTGTAGTAAAATCTTTTTCCAAGCCACCATTCCTGTGATTAAATCCCGGAGTGCCTGGAATACTCCAGTAGCGTGCTAACGAAATCTCTTCACGAGCTGTTACTTTAATTCCCTCCATACCGGGTTTTGCAAAATTTGGGAAAATCTCGGGTAAATCTGCAAGTTTAGGTAGTTTCCAAAGGGATGTTCCGTTTGCCAAAAATCCATCGGTAAGTAAAATTACGGGAGTCATGTGTTCAAGAGCAATTTTTGATGCCATAAATGCATAATGAAAACAATCGGCAGGTGTTGATGCCGCCATAACTACAGCAGGACTTTCGCCATTACGTCCATAGAGTGCTTGTAATAGGTCGGTTTGTTCGGTTTTTGTTGGCAATCCGGTTGAGGGGCCTCCACGCATAACATCAACGATAACAAGAGGTAACTCAGCCATTACAGCTAAACCAATAGCTTCCGATTTCAGTGCCAAGCCCGGACCGGAAGTGCTTGTAGCTGCAAGTGAACCCGCAAAAGATGCTCCGAGTGCAGTTGTAATTCCGGCAATTTCATCTTCAGCCTGAATAACTTTTACGCCCAAATCTTTACGGAGTGATAGTTCCTGCATAATTTCAGATGCAGGTGTAATAGGGTAACTGCCCAGAAAGAGTTGTAATTTGGCTTTTTTTGATGCCGCAATCAGTCCCCATGCAGTAGCTTTATTTCCACTGATACTGGTGTAGCGTCCTTTAGGTGTTTCTTGAGATTTATCCACCTGATACCGCATAACCGAAAGGTGAAGGTTATGGCCGTAATTATAACCATCGGTAAGTACTTTTACATTTGCTTCGAGTACTGATTGTTTCTTGCCGAATTTATTCTGCAAAAAATGAATGGCTTGATCAACAGGACGATTAAAAAGCCAGCAAATCAGCCCGAGAGCAAACATGTTTTTACTTCGGAGTGTGGTTTTGTTATCCATACCAAAGTCTTTTAAGCTTTCCTGGGTTAAGGTAGAAAGAGGGGCAGGAATTAGTTGAACTGTTTCGGAAATTTTAATTTCCTCGAAAGGATTATCGGTTGTAAAACCGGCTTTTTCCAAATCCGATTTTTGGAAAGAATCTGCATCGAAAATCAGTACTCCATTCTTTTTTATTCCGCTTGCATTTACTTTTAACGCCGCCGGATTCATCGCCACTAAAACATCGGCATCATCGCCGGGTGTGTAAATTTTACTAGCACCTATATGAACCTGAAATCCCGAAACACCGCCAAGTGTTCCCTGAGGTGCTCGAATTTCAGAGGGAAAATCAGGGAAAGTAGATATTTCGTTGCCAAGAATTGCCGAAAGGTTCGAAAACAAAGTACCCGTTAGCTGCATACCATCGCCGGAGTCGCCCGAAAATCGAACCACCACATTTTCGAGTTCTGTTTTATTTGTTTCGCTCATTATTTTATTAAAATTATTTTTTATGGTTATTTTCAAGGTAAATATTTTGTTTAAATAAGTTTCAGAAGTTTCATGTTTCATTAAATTATTATGATGATAAACCATTTTACTGAAAATTAATCAGTGATTTACCAATAACAATTAAAACTCTGCATTGTTCGGTGTGCGAGGAAAAGGAATCACATCTCTGATGTTAGCCATGCCTGTTACGAATAAAAGTAGTCGTTCAAATCCTAAACCAAAACCTGCATGTGGAGCTGTACCGAATTTACGTGTTTCAAGATACCACCATATATCCTTTTCCGGCACACCCATTTCAGTTGCACGGGTTTTAAGTTTAGTGTAGTCTTCTTCGCGTTGCGATCCGCCTATTATTTCACCGATTTTTGGGAAAAGTACGTCCATAGCACGTACAGTTTTGCCATCATCGTTTTGTTTCATGTAAAAAGATTTGATTTCCTTCGGATAATCTGTGAGAATGACCGGTTTTTTAAAATGTTGTTCCACAAGATATCGCTCGTGTTCAGACTGTAAATCAGTTCCCCAACCAACAGGAAATTCGAATTTGTACCCATTTTCAACAGCTTTTTCAAGAATTGCAATTCCTTCAGTATATGTTAAACGTTTAAAATCATTATTCACTACGAAGTTCAACCTGTCAAATAATTCTTTGTCGTACAAATTGCACAGAAATTCAAGATCATCAGTGCAGTTTTTAAGTGCCCAGCGAATGCAGTATTGAATAAAATCTTGCGCTAACTGCATGTTTTCTTCAATTTCATTAAAAGCTACTTCAGGTTCAATCATCCAGAATTCTGAGAGATGTCGGGGTGTGTTTGAATTTTCGGCTCTGAATGTAGGCCCGAACGTGTAAATGGATCCCAATGCAAGTGCTGCAAGTTCGCCTTCGAGTTGTCCTGAAACCGTTAGACTTGCTTGTTTTCCGAAAAAGTCATCATCGTAAATAATTGATCCGTTTTCATCTTTTTTCAGGTCATATAAGTTTAACGTAGTTACCTGAAACATTTGTCCTGCACCTTCGCAATCTGATGCTGTAATTATAGGCGTGTGGAAGTAATAAAAACCACGTTCGTGAAAGAAAGTATGGATTGCGATAGCCATTTCGTGACGTATGCGGAAAATTGCACTGAAAGTATTTGTACGAGGACGTAAATGAGCAATTTCACGTAAAAATTCAAGTGTATGCCCTTTTTTTTGCAAAGGATAAGTTTCGGGATCGGCTGTACCGTAAATTTCTATTTCATTTGCATGTATTTCTACTGTTTGTCCTTTACCCAATGATTCAACTAATGTGCCGGTAACACTTACACAAGCTCCAGTTGTAATCGGTTTCAGGAATTCAACTCCAAATTTTTCATTATCGACTACAATTTGTATATTATTGATTGTAGATCCATCGTTTAAAGCAACAAAACTTACATTTTTATTTCCACGTCGTGTTTTTACCCAACCTTTTACAATAATTTCTGCCCCAAAATCATTGCTCTTTAAAGCATCTTTTATAACTGTTCTTTTCATATTTATTATTAAAATCTATTTTAGTACTTTACATCGCAAAATTACTAAAAAATTCGCTGAATTAAATCACTTAAAACAAAAGCACCTGAACTTAGATTAAGTTTTCAGGTGCCTGAGATAGTATGAATAAGTTTTTGATTATTATCTCTTTGATAATTTATCTTTATTTCCAATCATGCTCATGGCACATCTAAATCCAATGTCGCTGGTAGATTGGTCCTGAGCAAGATAACGTCGTGTTGATGGATTAAGCCAGTATGCACGGTCTTTCCATGATCCGCCTTTGTAAACTCTTGTCCTGTCATTTATTACCGGTCGTAAAATATCTGTGATGTCGCTGGTATCTCTTCTGTTAACATTTGGATTCGTCAACGAGAATTGGAGTTGCGATTCTTTATCGCCATCGCGGTAATTTCGAACATCATCGCCTTCTTTAACTTCGGTAGCTATTCGTCCGTAGTCATCAACTTTGTAAAAAGGCTTTCCTGATTCATCGTATCCTTCAATAACAGGAGTTAAATACACGTTTCCGCGAAACGAATTGTACTCTGCAACTTCGTCATAAGTAGTTGAACGGTAAACATCTAAAACCCATTCGTTTACATTTCCTGCCATATTATAAAGTCCAAAATCGTTAGGATAGTAAGCATCAACCGGAGCAGTAATTGTTGCTTTGTCGTTAAGGCTTCCTGAAGTACCCATCATATCACCGCGTCCTCTTACAAAATTAGCCTGCATCATTCCTAATTCTTTTTTATTGGTATTGCGTGTATGTGATCCTTTCCACGGATAAATTTTTCCATCGGGAACAACGCCTTCTTCATTAGCCGACAATGCAAAAGCCGCAAATTCCCATTCTGCTTCAGTTGGTAAACGAAATTCAGAGAAAAAAATACCATCCGTTATATCAGCTTTCCGTTTTTGACCGAAAAGATCGGTAAGTTTCCTTCTTCCTTCTTCAGGTTGATATTTGTCATTGTAAAGGTATTTTTGAGTGTTAAATACAAAAACTGAAGCTATTGAGTCTTTGTTCATGTTTTTAATGTTGTTGAAATTGGGAGGTGCAATAATCCCTGCATTCACAAGTGCCATTTCGTTAACACGGTCAGTACGCCAGGAGCAATAATCCATTGCCTGTTCCCAGGTAACCCCTACGATTGGATATTGATCAAAAGCAGGATGGTTAAAATAATTCTGCAAATATGGTTCGTTATAAGCAAGTTCTTCGCGCCACACTTTTTCGTTGGGTTGTGCTTTTTTAACGAGTTCAGGAGCCGCTTTCCCAAATACAACCTTGAGCCAGTTAGTATATTCGCGCCAGTCTATGTTACGTATTTCGTATTGATCCATAAAGAACGAACTAACGGTAATTCTTCTTCGGCGATTATCGCGTTGAGCAGTAACAAATTCTCCTTTTTCGCCGATAGTGTATGAGCCACCTTCTATTGCTACCATGCCAGGAGGCGATTGTAGTCTGTAATCATTCTTAACGATAAATCCGGTACCTTCCTTATCGTTGTATTTCCAACCGGTTACGCGTGATATTTTTTCATCGTTACTCGCACAACTCGCAGTGAATAAAATTGTTCCGAGCATTAATGCTTTGTGAATAAACTTGATTTTCATGTGCAATATGAGAATGTTAATTAACAGCTTTTTTGTGACTTGAAATGCAAAAGTAATCAATTTTCCTTGTAATTGTTGCAAATACACATTTTTTTGTGATTAAATTCGTAGCAATCTGATTATTATAACTTATAAGTTAATAGGTTGTTTTTAAAAAACGAAAAAAATTGCATCTTATTGCATGTTGTTTTATTTTGCGTAATTTTGTACCTATTGCTATCAGTAATGTAAACGAACATATTTTTAAAACCGATGAATTGCCAGATAAAGCTTAATAAAAAGCTTATTGATTTATCTTCACCAGTTGTTATGGGAATTGTCAATGTAACTCCTGATTCTTTTTATAAGGGCAGCAGGTTCACTTATGATTCCATTTTGCTCAAAAGTGTCGAAAAAATGCTTGAACAAGGAGCAATGATCATAGATGTGGGAGGATATTCAACCCGACCGGGAGCTGAAATCGTTTCCATTGACGAAGAAATCAAGCGTTTGTCGGATGGCTTGGAAATAATTCTAAAAAAATTTCCTGATACATTTATTTCTGTAGATACTTTTCGGGCCGGTGTGGCAAGGAAAATGGTTAAAGATTTTAATGTTGCAATTATTAATGACATTAGTGGAGGTACGCTCGATAATCTAATGTTTGAAACTGTGGTTGACCTCCAGGTTGCTTACGTGCTTATGCATACCAGAGGCAATCCTTCGAATATGCAGCAACTTACGCAATATGAAAATGTTGTATCAGAAGTAATGCAGTTTCTGGAAAAACGACTCGCACAATTACGGTTGCTTGGCGCTTCGGATATAATTGTCGATCCCGGTTTTGGATTTGCCAAAACAATAGAACAGAATTATGAACTGCTGCATAAACTTTCATATTTTCAACAGTTAAATGCTCCAATCCTTGCAGGTTTATCCCGAAAATCAATGTTATATAAATCGCTTAATATTTCTGCTGACGAAGCACTAAATGCTACTACGGCAGCCAATATGCTTGCATTAATGGGTGGAGCAGCAATCCTCCGAGTTCACGATGTGAAAGAAGCAATGGAAACAATTCAAATTTTTAATCTGTATAACTTAAAATCAAACTCTGAAACGAATTAAAATAAGTATATAATTGTTGATTAAGGGAAACATAATTATTCAAAAAATTTGACGCGAAAAACGAAACTCGAAACACTAACTAAAATACATGGGCTTTCAGATAGGAATAAAGGATATTATTGACATACTGCTGGTAGCATTTTTGCTTTTTGAAACTTTCAAATTGCTGAAAAGAAGCGGAGCAATCAATGTTTTTTTCGGAATCATGGGTTTTATTATCGTATGGTTTCTGGTTTCTCATGTTTTTCGAATGGAGTTGTTGGGTGCCATATTCGACAGAATTATAAGTGTAGGTGCATTTGCATTAATCGTTTTGTTTCAGGATGATATACGCCGTTTTTTTTCAAATGTTGGTTTAAAACGTCGTTCAAAACTAATGGCTTTTTTTAAAAAATTTTTTGGTGAAGAAAAGTCTGAAAATGCCGGAAGTAATTTCTATATTGTTCAGTTAGTGTTGGCTTGTAAATATATTTCAAAATCAGGTAATGGAGCACTGCTTGTAATTACGAGGGAAAATGACCTCGACTTTTATATTAATTCGGGGGAACAGATAAATGCCAACATCAATTCGCGATTAATTGAAAATATTTTTTTTAAAAACAGTCCATTACACGATGGTGCACTCATTGTTTCTAATGGAAAGTTGAAAGCTGCCGCATGTATTTTACCTGTTTCACGCAATCAGTCTATCCCCAAACGACTCGGGTTACGGCATCGGGCTGCCTTGGGCATAACCGAACAATCCGATGCCATTGCTATTATTGTTTCAGAGGAAACCGGGCATATTTCGTGGGCTATAAACGGCGAACTTACCATCAATGTGAAAGCTGAACAGTTGGAGAATTTTCTTTCCGAACAATTATAGTTGTTATACTATAAATCTAAAATTTAAGTATCAGATAAATTGAATATTATTGAAATATTTTTAATTTAATGATACAATAAGCTTGTAAGGGAAAAGCGACTTGGAAGTCGCTTGTTACTTCTTGTTGTCTACAACAAAAAATGTCATTAATCATAACACATTGTTAATTAGTGTTATTTTTTTATCGAATACTTCCCTTTGTTTCAAGACCTTCTAAAGTGTAATTATTGCATTTTGATTAAAAACTCATTAAATATATACTTTTTGATAGTTGATTATCAGATATTTTCATTATGTTTGAAGTCAAATTTTCAAAAATAACTCAATTTTTATTATTTACAAATTTTTAAATCAAACAAGAATGAAAAGAATTTTTACTCTAAAAACTATGCTGATGGTTTTTGCCATGGTAGCAACAATGTTTCTAACAAGTGTTTATGCTGCTGACTTTACGCAGGGTAATCTTGTCGTGGTGCGAGTAGGCGATGGAAGCGCCACATTATCAAATGCATCTGCACCGGTTTTTCTTGAAGAATATACCACTGCCGGTACATTAGTACAAACAATTGCTATTCCTACTACCGGTACCGATAAGTTAACGGTTTCCGGTACTGCCACTTCAGAAGGTGCTATTTCGCTTTCACCAAATGGGAAATTACTTACAATTGCAGGTTATGATGTAGCTCCGGGAACAACACAAGTTGCATCATCATCGTCTTCTTTATATGCTCGAAAAATTCTCTCGATTAAAAAAAATGGAGGTTATATTGCATTGACATCTTCAACTGCTTACTCTGGGAATAATATTCGTAGTGCAGTTTCAAATGCATCCGGAGATTTTTGGGCTGCAGGAACAAGTAACACTGTCGGAACAAACGGAATTCAGTATTTTGGAAACGGTACTGCAGTTCAGGTATCTTCAACTGTAACAAATACTCGGGTAGTGAATATATTTAACGGTCAGTTATATTTTTCTACTGCATCGGGTGGTACCTTAGGCATTTATAAAGTAGGAAATGGAACCCCAACCACAACAGGTGAAACAAGTGTTAATCTTATAAATACTGGCACTGGAAGTTCTCCTTATGGATTTGCTTTTGATGCAGCCAATTCTGTTTGTTATATTGCTGATGATAGAATAAGTGGAAGTGGTGGTATTCAAAAATGGACATCAACCGATGGAACTACATGGACGCTTGCTTACACCTTAAGTGTTGGTACTTCTTTGGGTGCTCGCGGTTTAACTGTAGATTGGTCAGGAACAAACCCGACTCTTTATGCAACAACTACAAATAATAAGTTGGTTTTAATTACTGATACAGGAAGTGGCTCAACAGCAACAGATCTGGTAACTGCCGGAACTAATACTGTTTTCAGAGGCGTTGCCTTTGCTCCATTTACTGACCCGACTACTTCAACCGAAAACGTTACTAAAACAACATGGACACTGGCAAACAACACCTTAAATTTTGATGTTACACCGGCTACTAAAATCGAAGTTTTCTCGGTTACAGGCAGCAAAATGGCAGTTTACGAACCTGCTCAACAGATTAAACTGAACCTTACAAAGGGCATTTATATTCTTAAAGTGAACAATAGTGCTGAAAAATTCATGATTCAGTAATCGACATAAATTTTTTAACGAAAGAGGCTTCGGGAATTTTCCGAAGCCTTTTTTTGTTAAAAATGATAATGAACTTCAACAAATCAATGAACAGATTGTTTCAAAATCATCAAAAGTAATAAAATCAAAAAGAATATGGGAAAAATTTCTGACAAAATCAAACCCGGTGTTATCACCGGTTCTGATTTGCAATTTATTTTTAAAACAGCAAAAGAACGCGGATTTGCGATACCCGCTGTAAATGTTGTAGGGTCATCTACTATAAATGCTGTTTTGGAAGCGGCAAAAATAGCTAATGCACCGGTTATTATACAGTTATCAAATGGTGGAGCTGCTTTCAATGCAGGTAAAGGGTTAAAAATGGAAGGTCAACAGGCTGCTATACTTGGAGCTATAGCCGGAGCAAAACATATTCATACCCTGGCCGAGGCTTATGGTGTATATGTGATTATTCATACAGATCATGCAGCGAAAAAGTTACTCCCTTGGATCGATGGACTTCTCGATGCAAGTGAAAAACACTTTTCGGAAACCGGTAAACCTCTTTTTAGCTCTCATATGCTCGATCTCTCCGAGGAGCCTATACAAGAAAATATCGAAATTAGTAAAAGATATCTTGAACGTATGTCAAAAATGGGCATGACCCTCGAAATCGAACTCGGGATAACCGGCGGCGAAGAAGATGGAGTGGATAATAGTGGCGTTGACAACGCATTATTGTACACTCAACACGAAGATGTATATTATGCGTACAGCGAATTAAGCAAAATATCTCCAAATTTCACGATTGCAGCATCGTTTGGTAACGTGCATGGCGTTTACAAACCTGGGAATGTGAAGCTTCAACCTGTAATCCTCAAAAATTCACAGGATTATATAAAACAGAAAAATGGTTTAACGGATAATAAACCTGTAAGTTTTGTATTTCACGGTGGTTCGGGTTCCTCGCACGAAGAAATTCGCGAAGCGATAAGTTATGGTGTTGTAAAAATGAATATCGATACCGATACCCAATGGGCATATTGGGATGGAGTTCGTCAGTTTGAGGCAAAAAATCATGCATATCTTCAGGGACAAATCGGAAATCCTGAAGGAGTTGAAAAACCTAATAAAAAATTCTACGATCCACGTGTTTGGCTACGTAAAGCCGAAGAATCTGTAATTGCAAGATTGCAAGTTGCTTTCGAGGATTTAAATGCCATCAATAGTCTTTAAATCAGTTCATAGTTGACAATGGACAGTTGACAGTTGATATTTTTTGACTAATTTTGAATATATAAAAAGCAGTCGCATCTTAAATGAAACGACTGCTTTTGTTTTTCTAATTGTCAATTATCTACTGATAACTGTCAACTAATTTATGCTTTTCCTGCACTACCCAAAACGTTAACAGTTTTGTGCATATACAATTTTTTAAGTTCATCGCGTGCTGGTCCAATGTACTTGCGTGGATCAAATTCGGCAGGTTTGGTAGCCATTACTTCGCGAATAGCTGCTGTCATTGCCAAACGACCGTCAGAGTCGATGTTGATTTTGCAAACAGCCGATGCTGCAGCTCTCCGTAGTTGTTCTTCAGGAATTCCGATAGAATCTTTCAAAGCACCACCGAATTTATTGATTTTTTCAACATATTCCTGTGGAACAGATGAAGCTCCGTGAAGTACAATAGGGAATCCGGGTATTTGTTTTTCAATTTCTTCAAGAATATCAAAACGCAATGGAGGAGGAATAAGAATTCCGTTTTCGTCGCGTGTGCATTGTGCAGGTGTAAATTTATTCGCTCCGTGCGAAGTACCAATCGAAATGGCAAGTGAATCAACGCCAGTACGAGTTACAAAGTCAACAACTTCTTCAGGACGAGTATATGTGTGATGTTCTGCTACAACATCGTCTTCTACTCCTGCAAGTACGCCCAATTCGCCTTCTACGGTAACATCGTTAGCATGTGCATATTCAACTACCTTTTTAGTAAGCGCTATATTTTCTTCGTAAGGGAGATGCGAACCATCAATCATAACAGAAGAGAATCCTGAATCGATACAGTTTTTGCAAAGCTCAAAGCTATCGCCGTGGTCTAAGTGCAGTACAATAGGAATTGCATAACCCAGCTCTTTGGCATATTCCACTGCTCCCTGAGCCAGAAAACGAAGTAATGTTTGGTTTGCATATTTACGCGCGCCACTTGAAACCTGAAGAATAACAGGCGATTTGGTTTCAACGCAGGCTGAAATAATTGCCTGAAGTTGTTCGAGATTGTTGAAGTTGAAAGCAGGAATAGCATACCCACCTGCTACAGCTTTACTGAAAAGTTCTTTCGAATTTACTAACCCGAGTTCTTTGTAGTGTATCATATTGTTTGTTTTTAGATATTTAGCTTTGTTTCTGGTTAAAGTTTTAGGGTTTTAAAAATTTGCTGCAAAATTAGTGTTTTTTTGTCGGATTTCACAGAAAAACATTGTTTTTATTGTGATAATATTCAAATTTCTGAAAATAAAATTTCATTATGTTCTTTGTAAAAACATTTGATTAACGTTATTAATTCAGCTATTCTATTTGTTTTAACATAAATATTTGTTTTTTTCATAATTGTTTCTATCTTTGCTATGTTTTGTGATTTAAAATAAGTTTATAACCCGATTTTAAAAATCAATTAAATTATGAGTGTACTGAAAGAATTTAAAGAGTTTGCCATGCGCGGAAACGTGATTGATATGGCAGTGGGTATTATAATTGGTGGAGCTTTCGGAAAAATCATTGCATCTTTTGTATCCGATGTGTTAATGCCTCCAATTGGATTGTTGCTGGGTGGGGTAAACTTCACCGACCTGAAATTGACAATGAAAGAAGCTCAGGAGGGAGTTGAAGCTGTTACGCTAAACTACGGAAATTTCCTCCAGGTAACAGTTGACTTTCTGATCATTGCATTTGCTATATTTATGTTCATTAAAGCAATGAACAAACTGACAAAGAAAAAAGAAGAAGTGGTTGAAGCGCCTCCTGCTCCTCCGGCACCTTCAAAAGAAGAAGTTCTACTCACTGAAATTCGTGACTTGCTGAAAAAAGCAAAGTAAATGAAATTAATTATTTAAGCTGATTGGTTCGTATTGAAAAGCATTGGTCGTTTCGGTACGAACCATTTTTTTAGTAATAATTTATCAGTCAATATTTTCAGTTTGTCGGGAAAAATTCAATGTTCGTCGAAATTAGTTTTGGAATTTTCTGATTCTGAAATAGATTTGCACCATAAATAAAATTTTTAAAATTATTGCGTTATGGAAAATGAAATTAAAAAATCGAACTCTTCATTGTTCGAAAAAGGAATTGGTTTCGGATTAATACTTGTGATTGCAGGAGCATTGTTGCTCGCATTTAACTTTGGTGCATTGCCGCACGAATTAAAAAAAGTAGTATTCTCCTGGCAGATGTTACTTATAGCCATCGGTACATTTAACCTCTTTAAACGCCAGTTAACATCAGGTGTTATTCTAATTCTTGTCGGAACATTTTTTATTATTCCGCGTATCGTTCATCAGTTTCCCGGAGTATTTCCCGGTCTCGATGACAATTTTACTTCTATTTATTGGCCTATATTATTAATAATTGCTGGTGCATTCATTATAATCAGCCGTTATGTAGCTCCTGAAAAGTGGAGCAGGGAATTTAAATATGGTAATACAAAAAATTATCACCAATATACAGGTAAAGCGGGTTATTCACATGTAAAAGGAGGTTTTGAAAAAAACAGTATTTTTGGTTCAGGGCAGCATATTGTGCTCGATCCGGAGTTTCAGGGAGGCGAAATAAATGCCATTTTTGGGGGAGTAACGCTTGATTTACGTAAGACAAATTTACCTGAGGGTATTAGTTATCTTGAAATAAATGCCATATTTGGCGGTGTTACGCTTTATGTGCCTGCACATTGGTTGGTAGAAATGAGCATGGACTCAATTTTCGGCGGATTTGAAGATAAACGAATGTTTAATGAAGAAATAGATACAACCCGTAAACTCGTAGTTAAAGGATCTTGTGTTTTTGGTGGAGGCGAATTGCGAAATTAATTTACTGTATAAGGAAAAATTTATCATCAAAAGACAAGGTAATGTTATCAGTGTTCCATAATAGATTTAAAATCTCAAACTACATAATATTGTGGTTATTTTATGCTGTTTTACACATTTATCTTTATTCTACATTCACTTCTTTCAGTATTGTAACTTTGCTTACAGATACAGGTGCATATACACTTCTTTATGCGGTTACAGGCATATTACTGATGTACATTTTAAAGTATGCCGGTTTTGATAATCTAAATGTATTTCAGCGAAATATAAATTACTTCGGACTGTTTCTTTTTGCTATTATCATAGTAGTGGGTATTGCTTATGTAATTGTGTTGATTATTTCTGAAGATGGAACAACAGAAATACTACAAAAACTTCTTCCACTTAGGGTTTTTATTTCTTCACTTATTTTCTGCCTGTTAGTTAGTATTTACAAACTGAAATTGTTGGTACAAAAGGATGAATTAAATGAAGAACCAAATTATTTTCAATCAGAAGAAGAGCCTTTGAAAGATAATAGTTCTGATCCAAAATATTTTATTGATCGTATTGCCATTAAAAGCGGACAAAAGATAAATGTAATTCCGGTTGATGAAATTTACTGCTTAAAGGCTGAAAGTGATTATGTTCAGGTAATTACCGAAAAAGGGAAATATCTTAAAGAACAAACGATGAAGTATTTCGAAGAAAACTTACTTCCGACAAAATTTATAAGAGTTCATCGCTCTTATATAGTTAATGTAGAAGCAATTTCGCGGATTGAACTTTACGAAAAACAAACGCAACTTGTAACACTCAAAAATGGAATGCAGATTCGTATGAGTCAGTCTGGTTACAAATTACTAAAAAATATTCTGAAACTTTGAATTAAAGTATTGAATATAAAGGGCAAGCCAAAGAGGTTTGCCTTTTTGTTAATTCATGCGTTCAAGTCGAGAAGCATCAAGTCTTATCAGAATAAAAAGCATGATGGTGAAACTCCACAGCGAAGAACCTCCGTAGCTGAAAAATGGTAACGGAATACCAATTACAGGCATTAAGCCTAAAACCATTCCGATATTAATGAATAAATGAAAAAACAATATAGATGCTACACAATAGGCATAAATGCGGTTGAAAACTTCTCGCTGCCGTTCGGCTATCAATAATAAGCGCATTAATAAAAACCAGTAAAGTGCAAGCACAAGTGTAGATCCCCAAAAACCATGTTCTTCGCCCACAGTGCAGAAAATAAAATCGGTGTCCTGCTCAGGCACGTATTTAAGTTTAGTTTGTGTTCCGTTCAAAAAACCTTTGCCCCAAAAACCTCCTGAACCAATCGCTATTTTTGACTGATTTACGTTATAACCTGCCCCCGAAAGGTCCTCTTCCATGTTCAACAGTACTTTTATACGTGATTGCTGATGCGATTCAAGAGCGTTATTGAACAAATAATCTGCAGAAAATATAAATACTGTTGCACCGATAGAAATCAAAACTATCCACCAGTATTTTTTAAAACGGGTAAACAGTTCTACAAAAATCCAGTAAATACACGAAGCAAGAACTAATCCCAAAGAAAAATAATTATAATTTATGATATACCATTTGGTCAATATTAAGGAAATTCCTGTAACGAATAATACACCGAGAAGATAATAGGTTGCTTCGCGTTGATTCCTGACATAAAAAAAAGCATAGGCAAAAAACACCAATATTATAATTCCCATGCCGACAATTATTCCCACAGTACCTTCAGCACCGGACAAATGTACTATGCTGTATTTTATTACAATAACAAAAAGTAGAATAGCATACATCATCAACAACAAAACGATACCTTTCATTCCTTCGCGATAAAGCATGAGTAAAAAAGCAACAAAAACAAGTGCCGAGCCTGTTTCTTTTTGTAAAACAATCAAGCCAAAGGGTATAGCTATGATTAATGCTAAAGGAAAGAGGTCTTTCCACGTTTTGAGTTTATAGTTGTAACCACTCATGTATTTTGCCAGCACCAAAGCAGTGGCAATTTTGGCAAGTTCAGCAGGCTGAAAACTAACGGGTCCTAAAACGATCCATGAGCGTGAACCTTTTATATCAGGTACAATAGAGTGTGGTGCAACGATAGTAAAAATCAGCAATAAAAGAACTATACCATAAATGATGTAAGCAAAATAATTAAACATCCTGTAATCGATTAGCAAAATAATGCCAGCAAGCCCAAAAGCGGTAAGTATCCACACAAACTGTTTACCGGCGCGTTGTTGCCAGTCAAAAATACTTGTTTGGTCAAAGTCGTAGCTTGCACCGTAAATACTTAACCAGCCCATAACTACAAGAACAACGTATATCATCACCGTTGTCCAGTCTATAGCATATTTAATACTAACGTTCCTTGACATTTTTATTTGTAACAGTGGATTCTACTCTTTCTAAAACCTGCGTTCTGTTTATTTTACCCGTAATGTATTGTTCAGCAAGCAAACTGAAAATGGGAGCAGCATAGGTAGAACCAAAACCTGCGTTCTCTACTACTATAGCCATGGCAATTACCGGATTTTCGCGTGGTGCATAACCTACAAAAAAAGCATGATCCTTTCCTCCGGGATTCTGAACTGTCCCTGTTTTCCCGCACATTTCTATTCCTTCAATCCTCGAACTTCTTGCTGTTCCTGATGTAAACACTTTCGACATCCCTTCATGAACTATTGGAAAGTATTTTTCATCAACTTTGGCACGATGAATTTTTTTCTTCATCGAATCGTTTTTGAGCAAATGTGGTGTGATATAATATCCGTTATTTGCAATTACAGCCATCGAGTTTGCCATTTGAAGTGGCGTAGCAAGTACCTCACCTTGTCCAATTGAGTTCGATCGTATGGTTATTGCACGCCAACCGGTTTCAGCCCGATAAACTTTATTATAGTATTTTTGAGTAGGCACATAACCTCGCGATTGTTCATAAATATCGGAATCGGTAAACTTTTCGCCAATACCAAAGCTTTTAATATGATCAACCCAATCGTCGTAAGTTGTTCGAAACAAAATATTTTTTTGTCCATACCCGTTTTTTTCAATAGTACTTCTGAAAGCATTCCAAAAGTAAGGATTACAGCTCTGTTCAATAGCGTTAAGTAAACTCACCGGAGAACCATGATGGTGTGTGCATTTAATTGGCGAAGATCCGGGACCATTACAACTGAAAAGAGTTTTTTCATTTATTCCCCCTAACTGCTGGCATACTAATGCCTGAATGGGTTTGAATGATGACCCAGGAGAATATTGTGCTTGAGTTGCTCTGTTCATTAATGGCTTTGTTGGGTCATGAAGCAAATCGAGGTAGTTTTTTGTGCGCTCTCTGCCTACAAGCAACGAAGGATTGAATGCCGGGCTTGTAGCCATCGCAAGAATTTCACCTGTTTTGGGCTCTATTGCTACTACACTGCCAACTTTACCTTTTAGCAGTCGCTCCGCAAGCATTTGTAAATTAATATCAATTGTTAATGTAAGGTCTTCGCCGGCTTTTGGAGCAATATCTTTTGCTCCATCTTCGTATTTACCTTTTATGCGCCCTTTTGCATCGCGTAGCAAGATTTCAACTCCTTTTTCTCCACGCAATACATTTTCATATGTATATTCAATACCATCACGACCGGCATAATCGCCGGGACGATAATAATTGTCAGCCTCTATTCGGCGCTGTGAAACTTCGCCAACACTCCCCAGTACATGGGCAGCGGCGTTGTTGGCATATTCGCGTAATGTACGGTTTTGGATGTAAAATCCGGGAAATTTATATAGGAATTCCTGGAACGGTGCAATATCCTGATTACTAAGTTGAGACATGAAAACCTGAGGAGTATAAGAGGAATAACCGAGATTTTTTTTTCGGTCTTTAATTTCCCCAATTCGATTGACAAAATATTTTTTGTCTATTTTCAACACCTTGCACAATTCTGTAGTATCAAGATCGTGTATCTCTCTGAATATTATGGTGATATCGTAGGCAGGTTTGTTATAAACCAGCAAATTTTTATTACGGTCGTAAATTAAACCTCGCGGAGGGAAAAGTGTTTTTTTTAGAAAAGCATTGCTGTCAGCTCCTTCTTTGTATTTTTTTTCAATGATCTGTAAAGAAAATAAACGGGCAATATATATCAACACCACAACCGTAATGATTATGGCTATCACATGTCTTCTGTTTTGCAGCGTGTCGTTTATCATTTCTTTCTGAAAGATTGTATTCCAAGTATAAACAATAAGGTTACAACAGTATTCAGTAGAATTTTTAAAATGATTGTTTTTATATCAATCAAAGAAAATGCTTCAAGTAAAAATAAAGTGGTGTGATGAATAAATATTAATACAAAAACATATTTAATATATGCTGCTACTCCAAAAGTATAAAAAGAAGGTGTCGGATTGCTTCCTTCTTCTATGGAAGTGAATAAGCGGATAGTTCCATATCTTAAATAAGAAATCAACACTGTGGCAAATGCATGCATGCCCGGTGTGTTGGTAAACATATCGATAATTAAACCCAATAAAAAGCCAAGAAGTAAAGTTATATGCCGATTAAGTTTTACAGGAAGAGATAAAATAAAGAGTATGTATATATACGGATTGATATAACCAAGGAATTGTATATTGTTAAGTACAAGTACCTGAATGGAAACAAGCAATACAAACCGAATTATATTTTGTATAAATACAATCATTTTATTTTATTCAACAACTTTTTCTTCAAGATTTTTTTGTTCACTGTAATTTTTATAGTTCATAACTTTTACATGCGAAAGCGTACGAAAGTTTACTGCCAAACGAATTTTTATTGTATAGTAAATATCACTTTTCTTGATGTTAAAATCTTCAACAGTACCAACAGGAATACCTGCCGGAAATGTGCTTGAAAAACCACTCGAAACAAGGGAATCACCAAGTGAGAATTCAACATGTCGGGCAATATCGTTCAGGTTTGCGTACCGATAATCTTTTCCCTGCCAAACCAGTGTTCCTGTATAATTGTTTCGAGTAAATTTACAGTTAATCTGTATTTTAGGATTTAGAATAGGTATTACAACCGAAAACTTGTCTGATACTGATTGAACAATTCCTACAACTCCTTCATCGCTAACCACTCCCATGTCAGGCTTAATACCATCCCTTTTACCTTTGTTAAGTGTGATGTAATTTTGCAGCCTGTTAGTTGAAATATTTATTACTTTTGCTGATATGAAATCATATTCCATTTCCGGAGGAATTCTGAATTTTATAGTATCATTTTGAGTACCTCTGGTAAGTGTTGATAACTGATTTTGCAAATCTATTACCTGGTTCTTTAGTGCTGTATTTTCTTTTGATAGATTTTCGTTGGCAGCCCGAAGTTTAAAAAATTCTACTACTGAATTGCTGGCTTTATACATTCCGGCGACAACAGTGTTTCCGGAAGATAAAAATATGCTTTTCTGATAACCCTGAGATGAAACAATAAGTGTAAATGACAGTATTTCAAATAAAAGGAAAACTATCAATACACTGTGCCTTATCAGAAAATTAAACAGGGTTCGCATTTGTACAATCAGTAATAAAACTTGGGATATAATTCAACAAAATTGCTGATTAAAATAAAATCCGGTAAGAACAAGACAAACAGAAGCCTTCTCCTTATCGGAATTAAATTTTCTAAAAAATAAATTAGCGAATTAGGAATCCGAACTTATCTACATTTTTTAGCGCAATGCCTGTTCCACGTGCCACTG